>JARULB010000009.1 GCA_029688905.1 Balneolales bacterium ANBcel1
GATCGCTGATCTTTTGAGTAATAAGTAAGTTTGCTAAATGAAATGAATCGCTTCTTCTCTTCTTCAACACCTGAGCCGCTACTCGGATTTGAACCGAGGACCCCTTCCTTACCATGGAAGTGCTCTACCTCTGAGCTATAGCGGCTTAACAACTGGAGCGGGCGACGGGACTCGAACCCGCAACATTCAGCTTGGAAGGCTGACACTCTACCAATTGAGTTACACCCGCATGGGTTGTGGGGAGGACAGGATTCGAACCTGTGAAGGCGTAAGCCAACAGATTTACAGTCTGCCCCGTTTGACCGCTTCGGTACCTCCCCGGGTTTCAGTAATCGAAAAGAACACTACACTAAAAGAGCCAGTGACCGGATTCGAACCGATGACCGACGGTTTACAAAACCGTTGCTCTACCAACTGAGCTACACTGGCATTAACAAAACAACTGACTAACCGGGCATGAAATTGTATCCTTGACGGTATCGCCAAACCCGAAAATCAGTTTATTTGATTCGATAGGCGCAGTTTCCCGTACATATCGAAAGACTGTTAAATTAGGGACTCTCGCACACCATGTCAACAAAACGGTGAAAAATATTTTTAATCGTTTTTTTCGTCTTCAAAAATCAGACATGTTGCCATGGCGCACATGGCTTCCTCCCTGCCAATAATCCCTACTTGTTCAGAGGTGGTTGCCTTGATAGAAACTTTATCAACAGCCATCGAGAGGTCTTCGGCTACATTTGCTCTCATCATTTCAATATGCGGGGCCAGTTTCGGCTTTTCCGCAACGACAGTGACATCCACATTTCCCGGCCGATGCCCTTTTTCGGCGAGGAGATCCGCAACCGATCTCAGCAGCACCCTGCTGTCGGCATCCTTGTACTGTGACGCGGTATCCGGGAAATGTGTCCCAATATCTCCCAAGGCAGCCGCCCCGAGCAGGGCATCGATAATAGCATGCAGCAACACGTCGGCATCGGAATGACCGTCCAGCCCCTTGTCATGGGGTATCGTCACCCCACCGAGAACAAGCTTTCGGCCTTTGGCCAGCCTGTGAAGATCATATCCATAACCCACGCGTATCATACGGCCGAATGTGACTGAACCCATTTCTCTGCAAAAAAGAGATCGGATGGGTAGGTAATCTTGATATTCTCCTGGGATCCCCGGACCATATATACCGGATACCCCGCAAACTCTGCAAGTGACGCGTCATCGGTAGCTTTAAAGCCGCTTTTTTCGGCTTTTTTGTAGGCATCTACCAGAATGTCCTTGCGAAAAACCTGGGGTGTCTGAGCCAGCCAGACCGACTTTCGTTCCGGTGTGGAAACCACCTGCCCGTCCCTGACCACTTTCACCGTATCGCTGGCGGGTATTCCAAGAATAGCCGCTCCGTTCGAAAGCGCAAGTCTGATCGCCTCCCGAACCGCATTAAGTGGAAAGCAGGGGCGCACGGCATCATGAATCAGAACTACATCGGCACTGGATCCCATCAGATGAAGCAATCCGTTTTTTACAGAATCCATGCGTTCATCACCGCCATGGATGACATCCAATATGACATCCTTTTCTCTGCCGGCTTCCCGCAAACACTGCGAGGCGATATTCCGGGTAGTCTGAATCAATTCCGGTGAGGTCGGGATTACAAGGTACCGGACAGTTTCCAGCATCATAAGCCGGTGCACAGTATGAGCCAGAACAGGGCGGCCTCTGAGCGACAGCAATTGTTTTACCTGCCCGGAACCCATCCGGGTTCCACTTCCGGCCGCCGGAATTATGACCCCTGTCGTTGAATCCATGGGTTAAATAATTAACATCGCGTCCCCGAAGGAAAAGAAACGGTACTTTTTGGCTTCCGCTTCCTTGTACACCTCCATCAAAAAATCAAAATCGGCAAAAGCGGCCGCAAGCATCAGCATGGTTGATTCCGGCCGATGAAAGTTGGTGATCAACCCTTCCGTGATCTTGAAATCGTAGGGCGGATAGATGAACTTGTCGGTCCAGCCCATGGCCGGCTTTACATGACCGCTGGCGGTGGTGCTTGTCTCAATGGCCCTGACCGAAGAAATTCCACAGGCAACCACCTTGTTCTTCTTCGAGTTAAGCGCCTCGTTGATAACCCTTGAAGACTCTTCCGATATGTAGTAATTCTCTGAATCCATACGATGCTTGGTCAGGTCCTCCACCTCCACCTGACGAAACGTACCCCATCCGATATGGAGTGTAATCGGCGCCATGCGAACTCCTTTCTCCTGCAGCTTTTCGAGCAGCTCCGGAGTAAAATGCATCCCGGCCGTTGGTGCGGCCACCGCCCCTCGCTCCCGGGCAAACACCGTTTGATAACGCTCTTTATCCGCTTCTTCCGGCTTCCGCTTGATATAAGGAGGAAGCGGCATTTCACCCAGCTCGTCAAGAATGGAGTAGAGCTTCTCGTTGGGCTCATCAAAAAGAAACCGAATGGTGCGGCCGCGGGACGTGGTGTTGTCGACCACTTCGGCCACCAGGTCATCGCCGAAATAGAGCTTGTTGCCGATTCGGATTTTTCTGGCCGGCTCCACCAGCACATCCCACAATTTGTTTTCCGGCTGCAACTCGCGAAGCAGAAAAACCTCAATGGAAGCATCCGTTTTTTCCTTCTTGCCTTTCAGCCTGGCCGGAAAAACCTTCGTATTATTATATACCAGGCAATCACCCTTTTCGAAATATTTATGGATATCGGAAAAATTTTCATGCGTGACCGTTTTGGCCGCACGATCCAACACCATCAGCCTTGACGAATCGCGAGGCTCAACCGGGTGTGAAGGGATTTTGATTTTGTCCAGCTCATACCTGAAATCCGTTAATTTCATAATTCGGTTTGATTGATGAGGTTTTTCAAAAAAGTATTGTAGAACTGCGAAAAGTTCAGTAATATAAGCATTTTGGAGTCGTTTTACAAGCTTATTTTAGGAACGGAGGTGTGCCAGAGCGGTCGAATGGGGCGGTCTCGAAAACCGTTGTGCACGCAAGTGCACCGGGGGTTCGAATCCCTCCACCTCCGCTGCTTTTTTCTTGGCAGAGTATTATTCGGGACTGTTTCATAAAATCAGGCCTTCCCGCTGTCGTTTTTTTCTCTATTTTATCATATCAAGGCCTTGACATAATTTGAGCGTTTTCGTTACGTTGAGAAGTAACAAACGGAGTCATATACAGAACACTCACACCGAACATTCCCGGGAGTTGTATGAAAATTTCAACGGTTGTCAGTTTACTTCTTCTGATTATCTGCGCGCCGCTCCAGGAGGGGATGGCTCAGTTCCGCTCTGATAACAATTCCGAGTTCGACCGGACAGGACACATTCTGCGCAGCGACAACCCGGATGCCGGAAGCGGCCTTTTCGGATTGCAGGATTTCCAAATGGACCATTCATATGAAATGACCATGGGATCTTTTGGCGGCAACATGTACAACCAGAACATGTATACCAATACCATGCACCTGCTGTTTAATGAGAACCTCTACGGCCGGGTCGACCTCTCCGTTGCTCACTCCCCGTTCGGGAACAACTTCATGGGTCAGGACAACCAGGCCCAGTTTTTTATCCGCAATGCGGAGCTGAACTACCGGTTTAGTGACAATGCGCGCATCCAGCTCCGGTTTCAGCAACTGCCTGCCGGGTATGGATACGGCCGGGGATTTGGCTACGGCGGGCCGGCATACCACCGAAGCCCGTTTTACCACAACCCGTATTCCCGATGGTAACACCCCGGGAAATCGTCCGATCGCAATCTCCAGCGGTCACGCCCAAGCTATCTACAGTTATTTGAATGACGCATAACAAGAGCTCTACTTTCCTGGTTCATGCCTCTCTGGGCTTTCTGAGTATCCTTTTGCTCATCCTCCTGGCCGCCCTCTTCACACGCATCATTTATCCGCGCATAATTGCCGAACGCAGTGAAACCGGTACGCTGCTGAGCGAGGTTATTCAGATTGAAGTAGTCAACGGGTGTGGCGTCCCCGGCCTGGCCACCCGATTTACCAGCATATTGCGTCAAAACGGCTTCGACGTCGTACAGTCGGGAAATTTTGACACCTTCGACATCAGGGAATCCCTGGTAATCGACCGAAACGGAAATATGGAAAACGCCCGCAGGGTCGCACGGGCCCTTGGAATACCCGATGATCGCATTTTGCGGGAGATTTCGTCCGATTTCTATCTTGATGCCACCGTAGTCATCGGTGCCGATTATGAATCTCTAAAACAGTAAAACCATCTATGACCGAAACTTCTCAACCCGATGTTGAAACAGAAACCACGACCTTTCCGCAACTTGTATCCCTCATCAATGAAGCGCTGCTGGAGAGAAAAGCCGAACAACTGGTCGTACTTGATGTGAGCGAAATCACTACCCTCGCCGATTATTTTATTATCTGCTCCGGCGGATCGGACACCCATATCAAGGCCCTGGCCGACAACGTCAGTGAAAGTATCAAAGAGAGCACAGGCGAACATGTCTGGCGCAGAGAGGGGCTGGAAAGCAAAAAATGGGTCGTTCTGGACTATGTGAACGTTGTAGTGCATGTTTTCAACCACGAAACCCGGTCTTATTACGCGCTGGAGAATATGTGGAGTGATGCAAAAATCACCTCAATTGAAGATTGATACGACTGCCGCGATTGTACTGACTTTCGTTCTGGCCATCGCCTGCAGCACGGAAGAGCTGGCAGAGCGTTCGACGCATCGGCCCGCCGAACCCGAGAACTCCCGCAACATCTCCTCCGGACCGGTATATGTGGAAGCTCTCGGACTCAAGGAGGATAACAGCAAGGCTTTTCTGCAAATCAAGGGGCATCTGCCCACTCCCTGCCACCGGCTCTCTCCGCCCGTCCGGCATCAGCATTCGGATACCCTGAGCATCACCCTCTCCTCCTGGCAGCGTTCCGATGTCATGTGCGCACAAGTGCTGGAGCCTTTTGTGTTCTATCTGGAACTCAACGATGAGGAGCTCGATCTGGCCACCGTAATCACCTGCAACGGGATCACCATCACTCCCTGACCCAATCGCGCGCAACCATCCCCTCATCCAGGCGCCAAATCCATCCGCGCTGTTGGCTATTTAAAAATTCCGAATGGTTTTTTTGAAACACCGGCATATCTTTCCCGCCACCGGACACCCCTCGCTTTCGCATTTCATAACAATGGCCCGCGCATTCATCTACACAAGTTTGTCTCATTCTTTCTGGAGACGACCCGAATGAGCCTGAGAACCGAATTTCAAAACGAGTCACGGTTAACCCTCGGACTCGGTATCCCTCTGGTCGGCGCGCAGCTGGCGCAGGTGTCCATGAGTTTTGTCGATACGGTGATGGCCGGCAACTACCATCCCGACGACCTGGCCTCGGTCGCCATCGGTTCCAGTTTCTTCATGCCGCTCTTTACTATTGCCGTCGGCATCCTGATGGCGCTCAGTCCGATCATAGCACAGCTTTTCGGCTCCCGCCGGCTCGGGCTCATCGGCAAGAAAGTCCGGCAGGGCCTCTGGCTGAGCCTGTTCCTCTCTGTACCGGCCATACTCGTACTCAACAATCTCGGTCCGGTGATGAACCTCCTGGGCTTCACCCCTGAAGTCATCTCAATCACATCAGGCTACCTGTTCGCACTTTCCTGGGGCATCCCCGCCATCTTCGCCTTCATGGTGCTGAGGTTCTTCAACGAGGCACTCGGCGCAACCAGGCCGGCACTCTATGTAACCCTGATCGGACTGGCCTTCAACATTTTGGGAAATTACACGCTCATCTACGGACGCTTCGGGTTCCCGGAGCTGGGCGCTGTCGGCACCGGATGGGCTACCGCCCTGGTATTCTGGGTGATGTTCCTGGTGATGCTCTCATATACCGCCGGACGCAAAACCTTTCGGAGGTTTCAACTGTTCCGCCAGATTCGCCTGCCGGAACGACGGCATATCGGTGAAATCCTTCGTATCGGCACACCCATCGGCATCAGCATGGGGATGGAAACCAGCATGTTTGCCATGGTCGCCCTGCTTATGGGATCGCTCGGCACGACCATCGTTGCCGCCCATCAGGTAGCCATTAATATTGCCTCGGTTACCTTTATGATACCGCTCGGGCTCTCCATGGCCATTACCGTCCGTGTCGGTCAGCTTCGCGGGAGAAATCAACCGGCAAAGGCACGTTTTGCCGGCTTTACCGGCATCATCCTGTGCACCCTCATCATGAGCCTCGCCGCCCTGATCATGATCAGCTTCCCGAAGCAGATTGTCGGAATCTACACCGGCGATCCGGAAGTCATCGAAATGGCATCCATGCTGCTGATCATGGCCGCCGTTTTCCAGATTTCGGACGGATTGCAGGTGGGTGGATCCGGGGCACTACGCGGACTCAAAGACACCCGCGTGCCCATGATCGTCAACCTGGCCGCCTATTGGGGGATCGGAATACCGCTGGGCTACTTTCTGGGGATGATCCTGGACTGGGGTCCGCGCGGCCTGTGGATGGGGCTTATTGCCGGCCTGACCGTAGCCGCCATTCTTCACAACATAAGATTTCACCGCATCACCAGAAGAATGACCTCGTAGCGCTTCAATGACGAGCAGCTCCATTCGCACCTTCTGTTCCTCCGTTTGGCAACTCTCTGCAACCCAATTTATCAGTGATTCCTGAAATCGTTTGGTCACACTTCGGGGATCTCTCCGGACGAAGGAAATCGCTCAGGGTTTTCTTGTCCGAGTGACCCGGGTCGCCATCGTTTCACATGCCGACTGCTGTTCGGATAAACGATATCGTTCCTGTTGCGGTTATGGTCAGGGTACAACACGGTGCCGAAAGTTCCGCTCCCGGCAGATACGCAATACCCCGAAGAAGTCCGGCAGCCTGCCGTTATCCCGATTGTCGGGATTCTGCATTGTCTGGAAACGGGAGCATACCTTATCACCGCAGAGCCATTGTTAACGTGAAAAAAGTGAGGAAAATGCATGGCTGTCCACATTCACCGCATCGAGACCTCAGTCCCCGACACCTTCTACCGCCAGTCGTTTGCCTCCGAATTGATGCAAAACATTCCCTGGCGCAGGGCCGGGACCAAACGAATCCTTCGAAACATATACCAGCAGTCCGGTATTGAGAAGCGGCACAGTGTCATTACGGATTTCAACGGGTCAGCGACCTCTCCCCTGTTTTTCAACCGGGACGGTTCCCCGGCGCCTCCTCCCGATACACAAACCCGAAATGAGTGGTATACCCGTGAAGCGCGCCGGCTTTTTTTACGGCTTGGTGACCAGCTGTTGCGCAATTCGCCCGGATTCAACAAAGAGGATGTCACTCATGTGATTACGGTTTCATGCACCGGTTTCTTTGCACCCGGACCGGATTATTACGTAGTGCGGGAGCTGGGGCTCAGGGACTCGGTTCAACGGTATCATATCGGCTTCATGGGATGCTATGCTGCGTTTCAGGGACTGAAGATGGCGGATTCCTTCTGCCGATCGAATCCCGATGCCGTGGTTCTGGTTCTCTGCGTTGAGCTTTGCACCCTGCACCTGCAATTCAGCGAAGATACCGATGCCATCATTTCGGCTTCCGTTTTCGCGGATGGCGGATCGGGAGCACTGGTCAGTGCCCGGAATCCGTCCGACATCCGTCGGATGACTTCACAAGACGGCCACAACCCCCTTCCAAAATCACTAAATGACGATGATTCACCAACCGGTCTGCCCGACTCCGGGCAAAGTCAGGATATAACCCTGGAAATGCTGGACTTTCAATGCAGCATCACTCCGGAAGGAGAAGAGGATATGGCCTGGACCATTGGCAACCAGGGTTTTCTGATGAGGCTCTCCACATACGTGCCGGATATCATCCGGAAAAATATCGGGCCGGCACTCACATCCATATTGAAGTCGGCAGACCTCAAATCCGGCGACATCGCCCGATGGGCGGTGCATCCCGGGGGGCGGGCCATTCTGGACAAGGTCAGAGACGCATTGCAACTTCCCGACGAACAGCTTTCAGATTCCCGAGCCGTACTCCGCGATTACGGCAACATGAGCAGCGCCACAATTTTGTTCGTTTTAAAAAGGATGATGGAGGACACCAGCCTGCAGGCAAACCGGACCGTGTTTGCGATGGCCTTCGGACCCGGTCTCACCATCGAATCCGGTTTATTCCGCACCCGACAGATTTCGAACCGCGAATCGCAGCAAAACCGTCAAAATAAAGAGGTCCCGAAAGCAGTAAAATCCTGAAATTGAAGTTCCGTACCGGGTATCTTTCCTGCACATGCAAAACACCTGCACACAAACGCGAAAATCCTGCCGCAACAAACACCTGGCCTTTCGGCGGTGAAGCGATCCGGCTTTCTGCCGATAACCATTTCCGGTATCTTCTGTTTCCATCATACGATTTCCCGGCATTCCCCCATGATCACACCCCTTACCCAGCGACAGTCCGAGCTTGTTGAATGGATGGACAGGCCCGATTGCAACCCGGAGCTCCTGCGCAACACCTACCGCCACTTTTCTACCGTCAATGAGTGGATTTCAGGCTGGCGGGATGTGTATCTGCGCCTTATCCGTCCCGAGCTCGTTCCCGGCAAGTTGTTCCGGCTGCTTGATGTTGGTTCGGGTGGAGGAGACATCACAAAAAAACTCTGGAAATGGGCCAGAAATGACGGTTTTACGCTGGATGTCACGGGCATAGACCCCGACCCTCGCGCGCTTGCCTTTTCTTCGGAACACATACAGCCTCATAATTATCCAGGACTTCGATTTGTGCAGACCGACACCTCCGGACTCCTCCACAACAACATAAAGTTTGATTTCGTCGTGAGTAATCACGTGCTTCATCATCTTAAGAACAGGGAAGTCGCTCCGTTTCTGAACGGACTGTCGCAGCTTGCATCCAGACGCGTTATCTGCAGTGATATTGAACGCTCGTCCCTGGGCTATTTCCTGTTCTCCGCACTCACATTGCCGCTGTTCAACGACTCCTATATCCGAACGGACGGACTGATATCGATCAAAAAAAGCTTTACCTGTAATGAGCTCATGCGCATTGCGCCATCCGGCTGGACGGTCAGGCGCCAGTTTCCATTCCGCCTTCTGGCGATATATGACACTGCCGCATCAAAGCGTTCATCTGCAAGCAGCCCGCATCCCTACCGGTCCATTGCCGCCGGCAATCTCGCATCCGGTCAAACGAAACAAATCTGAGCACATCCAACCAGAAACGGCCGCCCCATGACCCTTCAGGGATCTTTCGATCTTGCAATCATCGGAGCCGGACCCGCAGGGCTGCTTGGCGCCGCTCTGGCTGCCGGAAAGGGGCTCCGGACACTGCTCATTGAAAAGGAGCCCACGGCCAATCGACACTCCAGGTCAATCGGCATCCATCCGCCATCCCTCGAAATATTCTCCAGACTTGACTTGCTGGACCCTCTCCTGCAAGAGGGGGTCAGCATCCGGAAAGGCCTGGCAAGTGAGGATGGGGGAAACACGCTCGGAGAGCTCGACTTTTCAACCCTTCCGGAACCCTTTAATTTCATCCTCACGATTCCCCAGTGGAAGACCGAGATGATTCTGGAACAGCATCTTAAACAAGTCGGTGTGCACGTTTTACGCGGGTACCGCCTCACCGGATTAACCCTTCCAGAGGCGCCGCATTGCCACCTTGAGATTACAGACTCTGCCGGAAACCGGCATCACATCGAGGCAGGCTTCGCCCTGGCCTGCGATGGCAAAAACAGCACTACGCGCAACTTGCTGGGCATTCGCTTCTCCGGATCCTCATACAGGCGACGGTTTGCCATGGCTGATTTCACCGACCACACCGGCTTTGGTCCGCATGCCATCGTTTTCTTGTGCAAGGAAGGACTCGTGGAAAGCTTTCCGTTGCCCGGAAATGTGCGACGATGGGTGGCAGGTCAGGTCCGTGGACAGCGTACCGGCAGTGCAGACGAGCTTGCAGCGATTATTGCAAGGCGAACCGGCTGCCGGCCTGACCCGCAGACATGTACCATGTTTTCGGAATTCGGTGTCGAGCGATACCTCGCAGAGAGATTGTCGCGAGGCAGAGTGATGCTGGCCGGTGATGCTGCCCATGTAACAAGTCCGATTGGTGGACAGGGAATGAACCTCGGGTGGATGAATATGGTGGATGCGACCGATGCCATTGAACAGGTGTTGCAGGGCGGCCTGAGTGCTGAAGATGCCGGCAGCCAATACGACCGGATTGCGCGAAAAAGGGCGGTGAAAGTGATTCGGAGGGCGGAAGCAAACATGTTGCTTGGCAGCCGCACCGTGTTTCACACCATCCGCAACGGCATGGTGAAAATGCTTCTGAAAAGTTCTGTGAGTGAGGTATTGAAGCGGCGGTTTACCATGCAGGGGCTATAAGCCACCAGGTAAAAAAAAAGCCCGGTCATTCGAAAATGCCGGGCATTGCAAGTAGTAAGGCCTAAACCTTTACGTTAATGTTTGCGGGTTACTTGTAAAGATAAAAGTCCGCCGGACATTGTCAAGAGGTTGTCAGCTATTCGTAGCGCGTGCCGTATGATACAGACGGGCGACGGCATCCCAGTCGATTACGTTCATGAACGCTCTCACATAGTCAGCCCGCCGGTTCTGATAACGCAGGTAGTAGGCGTGCTCCCAGACATCCACCGGCAGCAGGGGTACGGTCACCATGGGCGACAGGTTCTGATGCTTTTCCGCCTGCAGCACCATTAGCCGATCGGCATACGGCTCCCATGCCAGAACGCCCCATCCGCTGGCCTCCACGGCGCTTGACGCGGCGATATAATGTGCGGCGAATTTGTCAAAACTTCCAAAAGATTGATCGATGGCACGGACCAGGTCGGGATCCGACGGCTCGCCGCCGCCGTCGGGGCTCATCACTTCCCAAAAAATCTGATGCATAAAATGACCGGCCCCGTGAAAACCGACTTCTCTGGACCAGTGCTTCACCAGTGCGAAATCATCCGCTTCCCTCGCTTCGGCCAGTTTGGCAAGCGCGTTATTCAGGCCGTTTACATAGGACTGGTGATGAATACTGTGATGCAACTCCATGGTCTGGGCATCGATGTGGGGCTCGAGCGCATCATAGGAATAGGCAAGCTGGGGCAGGCGGTACTCACCGGACGACTCGGAAAAGGTCGATTCCAACCCAATCGCTCCGGCTGGCAGGCCGTTAGCCAGTGAAGTTCCAAATCCATAGGAGCCGAGCAGGGCGAATCCGCCCAGTGTTGATGTCAGGTATTCTCTGCGATTCATGGGGAGGGGATTAGGTTACGATTAGAATGAAAACTCACTCCAAACAACACCACGCACTGCAAAAAGGTTGACGGAAACTAAAAAAAACGACAACCGGCTATTGCTGAGAATCGGATGTTTATAATGTTGCAAGACAGAAATATTACTTTTATATTTCCAGACTTGACATAAATCTTATTAGTTAGCGATCTCCCAATAAAAAAACAAAAGACCGTGAATACCGAGAGTTTTAAAACATATTCGGCAAAACCTGGCGACATTCAGAAAAAGTGGGTGGTTATTGACGCGGAGGGACAGCCCCTCGGACGCCTGAGCACCAAAGTCGCGACCTTGCTCAGAGGCAAGCACAAGCCCGAATACACGCCCCACATGGATACGGGCGACAACGTGATTGTAATCAATGCCGGCAAAGTGGCCTTATCCGGAAAGAAAATGCAGGACAAGCTGTACTTTCGCCACTCCGGTTATCCCGGCGGAACCACCTTTACCACAGCGGAAGAGGCTTTGAAAAAAGATCCCACATTTCTGGTGCGAAATGCCGTCAAGGGCATGGTGCCGAAAAACCGTCTGGGCCGCAAGCTTCTTACCAACCTCCGTGTTTTCGCTGGACCCGAGCACAACCTGAACGCGCAGAAACCTGAAACAATTGAACTTTGACAATGGCTAATCAATCCTTTCTGGGCCGGAGAAAAACATCGACAGCACGCGTGCATGTAACGCCCGGCTCCGGTAAAATCACCGTCAACAAAAAAGACTTCGAAACCTATTTCGTATTGCCGGCTCAGCGTAACACGATTAACCTCCCTTTTGAGGTAACCGAGACTACCGGCAAGTACGACGTCAAAGTGACGGTTCGCGGCGGCGGCATCACCGGCCAGGCCGATGCGGTACAGCTTGGCGTAGCCCGGGCGCTCAATACGATGGAGCCCGAAACCCATACTGTGCTGAAGTCGCATGATTTACTGACCCGCGACGACCGGATGGTTGAGCGCAAAAAATACGGTCAGCCCAAAGCCCGGAAGAACTTCCAGTTCTCCAAGCGCTGATTTTTATCCCATTATCACAATCACACATACACAGTGACCCGTGACCAGGTGTTCTCTGCTGCCGGCGGCGGCGGGAATTTGTCACAGGGAATGACCTGTGTAGTGGCCCAACCTTAAACATACGAGTACCGACATGGCTAAAGCTGCATCAGTAGAAGAGCTCCTCAAGTCAGGGGCACACTTCGGACACCTCACCAGGAGATGGAACCCCAAAATGCGCGAATTTATTTTCATGCAGCGCAACGGGATCCACATCATCGACCTCAACAAGACCCAAGCCCTTCTTCAGGAGTCGCTGGACGAGATCGCAAAAGTCGCCCGTTCCGGAAAGAAAGTGCTTTTTGTCGGGACAAAGAAGCAGGCGCAGGAAATTATCCGCACCGAAGCGCAACGTTGTGACATGCCCTACGTTACACATCGCTGGCTTGGCGGTATGCTCACCAATTTTGTGACCATCAAGAAAAGCATTTCCCGCATGGAAGAGATCCATGCCATGCAAAATGACGGCACCTACGACAACATCACCAAGAAAGAACGGCTGATGCTTGACCGTGAAAAGCAAAAGCTGGAAGATGTCATGGGAGGTATCTCCAAAATAGGCCGCATTCCCGGTGCGCTTTTCGTTGTCGATATTGTCAAGGAGAATATCGCCGTCAACGAAGCCTTGAAGCTGAACATCCCCATCTTCGCACTGGTAGATACCAATTGCGATCCGGATGTGCCCGATTACATCATTCCCTGCAATGACGATGCTGCCAAAGCCATTCAGCTGGTAGCCTCTAATGTTGCCGACGCCATTATCGAAGGAATGGCCGAGCGGGAGGCTTATCAGCAGGAACAGCTTGCCACTGATGCTGCGCAGCAGGAGGAAGGCGAAGTAAAAGAAGAGATGACCGAAGCCGATGTGAAACCCACCCGGCGCAAGCGCTCACGCAAGCCGAAAGCAGAACCCAAACAAAAAGTGGCTGTAAAAGCCGGTAAAACGGATTCGGAAGAGAAAAGTGCGGCTGACGCAGGTACGACCCCAAAAGAAGCATCTGAAGACGCTTCCGGAGAAAAGCCGCAAAAAGCGGAAAAACCCGCTTCCGATAAGGATGCAAAAAGCGACTCGGCCGCATCCGACAAATAGCGGTGCTCCTTTGCTATCATTTCGCCGGGAAACCGGACCAGAACCACAACTTCCATTTTACGTATTGACAAGACAATGAGTATATCAGCCTCCGATGTAAAGAAACTCCGCGACCAGACCGGCGCGGGTATGATGGACTGTAAGAAAGCCCTGACCGAAAGCAACGGCGACATGGAAGCCGCCATTGAACTTTTGCGGAAAAAAGGGCAGAAAGTATCCGAAAAACGGGCCGACCGCGAAGCCAATCAGGGCGTGATCGTGTCCCTGCTCTCCGACGACAAGAAGAAAGCCGTTGCCGTTGAACTCAACTGCGAAACCGATTTCGTTGCAAAGAACGAAGAATTTGTCGAGTATGCCAACGACTTTGCCCGCGCCATCTTCGAGCAGGAGCCGGCTGACCGGGACGCGCTGCTTGCCGCAAAGGTAAGAAACCTCACAGTAGCCGACATGCTCAAAGACCTGGTCGGAAAAATCGGTGAAAAAATTGACATCGGCCGCTTTGAAATTATGAAAACCGATGGCCAGATCATTGACTACATCCACCCTGGCAATCAACTCTGTGTACTCGCCGAGTTTGAAGGGCCTCTTGAGAATGCAGGGGTTGGAAAGGATGTCGCCATGCAGGTGGCCGCCATGAACCCGCTGGCCGTAACCAGAGACGGTGTGGACAGCAAAATTATGGAAAAAGAGAAGGAAATCGCCAAGGAGCAGCTCATCAATGAAGGCAAGCCCGAGGAAATCGCAGAAAAAGCGGCCGCCGGAAAAATGCGCCGCTTCTTCGAAGAGCGGGTACTTCTGGAGCAGAAGTTTGTAAAAGACGGCTCCCTGAGTGTTCAGGACTACCTGAAGCAGGCCGGGGAACCGACAGTGCTTTCATTTGCCCGCATACAGCTTGGCGGTCAATAAGTAACGGCTATTCAAGGCTGCCTTCGGGCGGCCTTTTTTTTATCCCCGAACGGGGAAATACTGTCTCTTCATCTACTTTCCACCGAACCGGAGCGGCGTTGTGAAACATTATAACAGAGTACTTTTGAAACTGAGCGGGGAGTCCCTGCTGGGAAAACAAGGGCATGGTATCGACGGAGAGGTATTGACACGCTATGCCGAAGAGATTCAGGAGGCCACACAGACCGGAACCCAGATCGCCATTGTCATCGGTGGCGGTAATATCTTCCGTGGCGTCCGGGGCGCCACCCAGGGCATGGATCGCGTGCAGGGAGATTATATGGGCATGATGGCCACTCTGATCAACAGTATTGCTCTTCAAGATGCCCTGGAGCGTAAAGGTGTGCACACCCGCTTGATGTCGGCTATCAGGATGGAGCAGGTGGCCGAGCCCTTCATCCGACGGCGGGCTGTCCGCCATCTCGAAAAGGGACGGGTGGTGATTTTTGGGGCCGGTACCGGCAACCCCTACTTTACGACCGATACGGCAGCCTCGCTGCGGGCCATCGAAATCGAAGCCGATGCCATCCTCAAGGGAACCAGAGTAAACGGAATCTATGACTGCGACCCCGAAACCAACAGTGATGCGCAGAAATACGACGAAATTAGCGGAGACGACGTGCTGAAAAAGCGGTTGGCTGTCATGGATCTGACCGCCTTTACCCTCTGCAGAGACAACAAAACCCCGATTCTCGTCTTCAACATGGATCAGAAAAAAAACCTCAGCAAAGTGATCCGGGGCGAAGCTGTCGGCACCCGCGTTTACTGGGACTGAGCGCGCTTTTTTTTTTGCCAATTTGTTATATATTTCGCATCTGAAACAGCATTTCTCACTCTACTCTTCAGATGTTTATGATACCTGAACTGCAACCATTTCTCGACGAGGCTAAAGAGCGGATGGATGAAGCCATGTCCTTTCTGAAAAAAGAACTCGGCTACATTCGCGCCGGCAAAGCCACCCCCCAACTACTGGACGGCATCAAGGTGGATTACTATGGAGCCCAGACTCCCCTGAACCAGCTTGCCAATATTTCTGCTCCCGACGCGCGCCTGCTCACCGTCGAGCCGTTTGACAAGTCAACCGTCAAACAAATAGAAAAAGCGATTATGACGTCAGGGCTCGGCCTCAATCCCAACAACGACGGAACCCTCATCCGTATACCGCTGCCGGCACTCTCCGAAGAACGCCGGGCCGAACTGGCAAGGGTATCCAAAGACAAGGCGGAAGAGGCACGGATTAGCGTCCGGAACACGCGGCGTGAAATCAAGGACGAAATCAAGCAGGAAGTAAAAAACGAATCCCTGCCGGAAGACTCCCGCTTTGATGCCGAAGAAGAACTCCAGAAACTCACCGACTCCTACATCGTAAAAATTGACGGGATGCAAAAGGAGAAGGAAGATGAGATCATGACTGTCTAATTTTCGTGAACTGGGTAATCCTGCATGTATCTCGCCGAACTTGAACTACACGGTTTCAAAAGTTTCGCCCACAAGACCAAAGTCAAGTTCGACAGCGGCATAACGTCTATTGTCGGACCCAACGGTTGCGGTAAATCCAACATTGTCGATGCACTTCGATGGGTCCTGGGAGAGCAGCGGCCATCCCTCCTGCGCTCAGCCGCCATGAGCAACGTCATCTTCAACGGAACCGCCGCCAAGAAGGCGCTCGGAATGGCGGAGGTGTCGGTTACGATTATCAATAACCGGGGAGTGCTGCCCACCGAGTTCTCCGATATCACCATGACGCGGCGCCTCTACCGTTCGGGGGAAAGCGAGTACCTGCTGAACAATAAGCCATGCCGCCTTCGCGACATCACCGACCTCTTCATGGATACCGGTATGGGGGCCAACGCCTACTCGGTGATCGAGCTCAAAATGGTGGAAGAGATTCTCAACGACAAGAACAACGACCGCCGGAAGTTGTTCGAAGAGGCCGCCGGCATCACCAAGTTCAAGGAGCGCAAGAAACAGACCATGAAGAAGCTCTCCGATACACGCGGCGATTTGCAGCGTATGGAGGATATCCTTGTGGAGGTCCGCAAGAAGACCCGCTCACTGCAGGCGCAGGCTTCGCGCGCCGAACGGGCCCAGCGGTACCGCGAGGAGCTCGAATTTCTTGATAAAGCCGTATCCCGCCAGGAGTATCTGGACGTGCGGGCGGAACTGAATCCGCTGCTGGAACGTATCGCCAGCGCCACCTCCACCCGGGAGGAGTTGGATCGCCGCCTCAAACAGCTCGAACAGAATGAAACCGAAGCCCACGACGAGCTTATTGCCAAAGAACAGGCGCTGAATGAGTTACGGCAAAAAACGGCCGGACTGACCGAAAACATACAGGAGAAGCGTTCGGAAGTCCAGATCATCACACAAAAGATCACCAACGAAGAGAATATTATTCGCGGTTACGAACAGGATGTCTATCAGGCGGAGACCGACATCAAGGATTTACGCAAGGATCTGAAGGCCAACCAGGCGGAGCTGAAATTGTCGGAGGAGAAACTTGCGGCTGTTCGCGAGGAACGGGACGAAGCACAGGTATTACTGGAAAAAAACCGCCAGGAAGTGAACCGGGTCAGGGCGGAACTGGAAGAGGTCAACCGACGGCACAGCGATGCCGGCCGACGCATCAACGAGCTGCAGAACCGACGGATCCGGCTGGAATCAAGACTGGAGAACAATGCGGAGCAAAAACAGCGCATTGAGCGGGAACTCGGCGAAAGCAGGGAAAAGATAAACGCGCTGGAAGGAGAATATGAGAAGCTGGAAGGCCTCCATGAGGCATTGCAAGCCGAGTATGATGATGCCGAGCTGGAGCTTGAAAGAGCAAGAAAAGAGCGCGAAGAGCTGTTCAACGCAATCAACCGGCAGAAAGACACCATCCGCAGCCTCAAGAGTAAAAAGGATGCGTTTGAATCGGAGCACCGGCTGCTTAAAAACCTGGCGCAGTCATCCGACGCGCATCCTGCGGGAGTGCACTATCTGAAAGAGCAGCAAAACGCATTCACCAGACTCGAGATTCTGAGCGACCTGTTCCGGAGCAGGGACGAAGACGCCGCCGCCGTGGAAGCCGTACTGGGTGAAGCCGCCAATTTCGTGGTCACTTCCAATGAAGAGGAGGCGGTCCGGGCATTCGACATGCTTCGGGAAAAGGACAAGGGACGGGTGACTATCATCCCGCTCAACCTGGTTTCTGGCGGTCATCCTGTGCTGGAAAATGCGCTCTATCACGATATCCGGACCGACACTGACTACGAGCCGCTTCTGCGCCTGTTTTTCGGCAGTGTGATGCTGGCCGACGACATCAGCTCTGCTGTAAAACTGGCCGGCAGTGAATCTTGCACGGCCGTGACGAGGACGGGCGATGTCGTCACTTCCGACGGATTCATGTACAGCGGCAGCAGTAATCAAAACGCGGGCATCCGCATCGGTTTGCGCGAAAAGATCGAAAGGTGCCTGCAACAGGCCGAAGCGGCCGGCCGGGAGGTGGAATTGGCCGAAACCGAGCTGGGCGAGACCGAAGACGCCTATCAAAAATTCTCCCTCCAGCCACATCAGCAGAAAGTGAAGGAGGCCGCATCAGCCCTGCAAAAGCACGAGGCAAAGGCCGGATCCTTCCAGACCCAGTCCGGTTTTTACAGCAAATCCATTCAGGATCTGCAGCGCCGGATGGAAGAACTTGAATTCAGCACCGGAGAAGCCGACCGGGAGCTTGAAGAAATCACCCCGCAGCTCAAGGAGCTGGAGAGTACGCTGACCGGGATCGTCCGGGAGGAGGTCAGCCTCAAATCGCACCTGCAGGAAAAAGAAGATGCCCAGCAGCGGTCACAGTCGCGCTACAACGACATCTCCCTGAAATACCAGAATGCGGAAAACGAGGTCACGACCCTCAAACGGGACATCGAGCGTTTCGAGTCGGATGTTCAGTCGATTAAAGACCGCCTGCAGCATCGGGCGGATCGTGCCAGGTCGAGCAAGGACACCATCCTGAATCTGCGCGAGCAGATCGAGCAGGCCGAAGACGCGCTGCGTGAGCTGCTGGCCGCCAGAGAAACAGCCGTAAAAGAGCAGGATCAGGCCGACGAGGCCTGTTCACACCAGCGGGGGAAGATCAACCTGCTGGAGAGCGACCTCAAGGAAGTGCGCAACAGAAAAGAGTCCAACCAGGATCTGTTCCACTCCCTGGAAATGGCTAAATCCCGGCTGGAAATGGATCAGAAAAATATCAATGATCACATCTGGGACACCTACAGCCTTACCGTCGACCAGCTGAATCAGCAACTGCCGGAAGACACCGACCTGTCCACTGCGCGGGAAACCATCTTCACCCTGAAACAGCGGCTCAAAAACATCGGGGAGGTCAACCCCCTGGCCATCACCGAGTACGAAGAGGAAAAAGAACGCCTCGAGCATTTTGAAAAACAGATCGGTGACCTCGAACGGGCGGAGACTCAGCTCATTGAAACCATCCAGGAAATCAACCGAAACGCCCAGGAGCGCTTCAATGAAACCTTCAAACTGATCCGTGAGAACTTCCGCACGGTGTTCAATACCCTTTTCGAGGAAAACGACCATTGCGATCTGGTGATTGATGAAAGTGCCGACGACCCGCTGGAAGCCAAAATCGAGATCATAGCCAATCCCAGAGGCAAGCGTCCGAGTGTCATTGAACAGCTCTCCGGCGGCGAAAAAACCCTGACGGCCATCGCGCTTCTGTTTGCCATCTACCTGGTCAAACCCTCTCCTTTCTGTGTGATGGATGAGGTGGACGCTCCGCTCGACGACCCCAACATCCTGCGGTTCACGAAGCTGCTCAAAAAATTCAGCGAACAGACCCAGTTCATCGTCATCACCCACAACAAAACAACCATGGAGAAGTCCGAGACCATGTACGGGGTGACCATGCCGGAAGTGGGTATCAGCAAACTGGTTGGCGTGCGGCTGGATGAGGTCGCAGCCTGACGGCGAATTGCGGTTCCAGGCGCGGCGCTCAGAATTCCGCGCAATCCTTCGTATCTTTGGCGCTCAAACCTCCACCGAATTAGAACAGGAATGAGCGACAACAAAATCATTTTCTCGATGACGGGCGTCGGCAAAACCTATGGCCCGAACCGGCGCGTACTCAAAGGCATCTACCTCTCCTTCTTTTATGGGGCCAAAATCGGCATTATCGGGGCCAACGGATCCGGGAAAAGCACCCTGCTCCGGATTATCGCCGGCCTGGACGACAACTACGAGGGCGAAGTCACGTCAACGTCGGGTGTCACATTCGGGCACCTGCCCCAGGAGCCGGAGCTCGAACCCGGCAAAAAGGTTATCGATATTGTGGAGGAAGGGGTTCAGGAGCTGGTGGACCTTGTCAGGGAGTATGAGCAGATCAGCGAGAAGTTTGCCGAGCCGGATGCCGACTTCGATGCCCTGATCGCCCGCCAGTCATCTCTTCAGGAACAGATCGACCAGAAGGATGCCTGGGATCTTGAAAGCCGACTTCAGATGGCCATGCAGGCCTTGCGGTGCCCGCCGAAAGATACTCCGGTGGATGTGCTTTCCGGTGGGGAGCGGCGGCGGGTGGCATTGTGCCGGCTGCTATTGAAGGAACCGGATGTGCTTCTGCTGGACGAGCCTACCAACCACCTCGACGCCGAGTCGGTGCAGTGGCTGGAACAGCACCTGGAGCGGTACGAAGGCACGGTAATCGCCATCACCCACGACCGCTACTTCCTTGACAATGTGGCCGGATGGATCCTGGAGCTGGATCACGGCGAAGGTATTCCCTACAAGGGAAACTATTCCGGATGGCTGGAGCAGAAGCGAAAGCGCCTGGATGTGGAAAAGCAGCAGAACCACCGGCTTCAGCGCACCATCGATCGCGAGATGGAGTGGATCAACACCAACCCGAAAGGGCGCCAGACCCGGAGCAAGGCGAGAATCACGGCCTACGAACAGCTGTTGTCCAGCCGGGAACAGGAAAAGAGACGGGATGAGCTTGAGATTTACATCCCGCCGGGGCCACGGCTCGGCGACAAGGTGATTCGTGCACACGGCGTTTCCAAGGGATTCGGTGACAGGCTGCTCTTCGAGCAGATGGAATTCGACCTTCCGGCCGGCGGCATCGTCGGAGTTATTGGTCCGAATGGCGCTGGAAAAACCACGTTATTCCGGATGATCACCGGGCAGGAACAGGCCGACAGCGGAACCTTTGAAGTCGGTGACACTGTAAAAATCGGGTACGCCGACCAGGCCCGGCCGCTGGATCCCGCCAAATCGATCTGGGAAGAGATCTCCGGTGGAAGCGACACCGTCACGCTGGGTTCCATGGACATCAACTCGCGCGCCTACGTGGCCCGGTTCAATTTCAGCGGCAGCGACCAGCAGAAAAAGACTTCGGAGCTCTCCGGCGGCGAGCGGAACCGGGTGCATCTGGCAAAGACACTGCGCGAGGAAGCCAACCTCTTGCTGCTCGATGAGCCCACCAACGATCTGGATGTTCAGACACTGCGTGCCCTTGAAGAAGCGTTGGTGAACTTTGCAGGATGTGTTGTCGTTATTTCCCACGACCGGTGGTTTCTCGACCGGGTTGCCACTCACATACTGGCGTTCGAAGGCGACAGTCAGGTGCGATGGTTTGAGGGCAATTTCAGGGAATATCACGATTACCGCCGGGACGTGCTGGGGATCGACGACCAACCCAAAAGCATCCAGTACAAAAAGCTGAAAAGAGACTAATCCGCCGCTATGCCCAGGGAGTTTCACATACCGGACCTGTACCAGTCGCAGATCATCAAAACGGTTAAAAATGCCCGGCAGATTCTGGATCCGCGAAAAAAGGACCGAACGCCGAGCGTTCTGGATCTTGGTCCGGTTCGCTATCTGATTCCAAGACACTTCGGGTTCTGCTACGGCGTTGAAAACGCTATCGACATTGCCTACCGTACCGTGGAGAACCATCCCGGGAAAAACATTTTCCTGCTCAGTGAAATGATTCACAATCCGACGGTAAACAAGGACCTGGAGGCGCGGGGAGTCCGTTTCCTGTTTGAAACCGACGGAAGCGAACGCATCCCGATCGCAACGCTCACACCCGACGATATCGTGATTGTACCCGCTTTCGGCACCACCGTGGAAATTCAAAAAAAGCTGGAGGCCCAGGGAGTCGACCCCTATCAGTACGACACGACCTGCCCGTTTGTAATCAAGGTCTGGAATCGGGGCAAACAACTCGGAAAGAAAGGGCACGCATTGGTGATACACGGCAAACACAAGCACGAAGAGACCCGGGCCACTTTTTCACACAGTTCGCAGCAGGCGGCCTGTGTGGTCGTGCTTAACCCGGAGGAAGCGCGCATACTGGCCGACATCATGGTTGAAAAAAGGCCCAGGGATGACTTTCAGAAGTATTTCGGAATGAAATGCACCGACGGCTTTGATCCGCTGACCGATCTGAAGCGTTTCGGGGTTATCAATCAGACTACCATGCTGGCTTCCGAGACCCGGGAAGTGATGGAGATCCTGAAACAGGCGGTGATAGAGAAACATGGCGAAGCGGATGTGGAGATGCACTTTGCCGACACCTCCGACACCCTCTGCTACGCGACCAACGAGAATCAATCGGCAACCTACGCCCTGATGGAAGAGCGGGCCGACCTGGCGCTGGTTGTTGGCGGATACAACTCCTCCAATACCATGCACCTGGTGGAGTTACTGGAAGAGCGTTTTCCAACCTATCACATCCGCGACGCCTCGGAAATCAAGTCACAGTGGGAAATTCACCACTTCAACCAGTGGAAAAAAAAGGTGGAGAAAACCCGAAGCTGGATGCCGAAAACCGACGGGCCGATGACCATTGCGCTCACCTCCGGCGCTTCTTGCCCGGATGCTCTTGTGGATGAAGTGCTGCTCAAAACCGCCTCCTGGTTTGAGGATTGCCTGCCGCTGGAAAAAGCCCTGGAGCCGTTCACGGCCGAACCCGGATAACCGGCCACGATACTGTTCTATTCGAGGGGACTACCGGCACAGATTGGATCGAAACGGCAGAAATCGCAGCAAACCGTCACAAATCATAGCAAAACGGCAAGAATGGTCGCAAGCAGATAAAGAGCGGCCAACTACTCTCCGATTACCCTGAAATAGGAAACCCTGCGCGGCTGAAAGGATCGAAGCCTCAGATTCAGTGCTTCGGTGGTGGGCCTCACTTCCGGCACCAGAAAACCGGTAGTGTCTTCGATAACGTCAAAATAGTCCACATAGGCTTCATACGGTACCATCTCCTGGGCCCGGCTGTAATGCTCGATAGGCACATCGTAGCGAATCGTGAGCACGGACGGGCTTAACCTGACCTGCTCCCCCTCCGGAATATTCCTGGCCTGGACATAGACCCTGACCTCCCCTTCCGTGAATTCGGTCACATCAAACGACAACACCACACGGCTTGTATCCTTTGAGACGAGCGACCTGGACCCGGCAAGCCGTACCGGCTGTTCAACCCTGTCCTTGACGTTTCTGAGCCGCAGAATTTCGGTCGGCCAGCTGCTGATTGTATCCACAACCGATTCAGCCCCGGTAACGGTGACACTGTCGGGATCGGATCGGACATCGCCCATTATCTCAAACCGGCTCTCCAGCCGCACATCAATCCGGGGAGCGACCGGTACCCGCTTCTGCGTTTTCATCTCCATGGCTACGGTGAACTCCGAAGGCGCTACCTTGTTTACGACCAGGTCCGGGTAGCCTGCCAGATGCTCCTGGATTCTGTCCGCGACACTTACCGTGCCCCTTTCGTAGGGAATCACAATCTCCGGTGGATTTCTGTACAGAGAGAACAGATTCCAGCCTTCACCGCTGATACCAACCCTTGCTGAAGCCGGAGGCGGCTCCGAGAACGCCATCTCGTCGCTGTACTCGACCACCTGCAACGGCACTTCCAGCGTAATGCTGTATTCCCGGCCAAGGTTTACCAGCAGCCACAGGGAAAGGGCAATCACATAGCCGATCAAAAAAACGATCAGGATTTCCCTCTTGTGCAGATAGGTGGTTTCCCTCTCGGTTGGTTTGAACAACCGCATCAGCCAGTTACCGTTCTTTCGATCTATATCCATTCTCTTAAAATGGGCGATGGGTTATCATTATCAGTCAAGGAGACACATCCACAATATGCAGGGAAACGCATGCCGCCCGGCCGAGCCGGCATGGAACCGGCAACTACGATTTAACCACAATATCGCGAATGATTTCCTCTTTTACAGCACGGTTAAGAGTTTTTGCGAGTTGGTGGCGCTGCATATGGATTTCATGCCGCCAGGACGGATCAGAAACATGGAGGACCAGCCGGCTGCCCTGAAATTTCATATCCCGAACCTGTTCGCGAATAGCGGCTCCAACCTTCTCCGGCCAGAGAGCGAGAATCATCCCCCGTTTAAGCGAGACCCGGTGCGGATAATTATCGATATAATCATCCAGAAGGTCTTTCAGGGCTTTGGGTTGTTTGCGTCTGTATGCCATTATCAGGCCTTTTCAGATATCAACGTTCCTTCGCTTACACGAAATTCCGATATACGGGCATCGCCGCGGGAGGAAAAACCCGAAATTTTATCGGGGTGTGCCGCCGTTACAAACGACTGCCCTTCATGCTGCAGCAACATTTCCATTACGATACCGGTTTTATGCGGATCCAGGTCACCAAACACATCATCCAGTAAAAAAACGGGAAGGTCGTCCAGCGCATCCCGGTAAAAGTAGAGCTGCGCCATTTTCAGAGCCAGGGCAAACATCCGGTGCTGGCCCTGCGATCCGAATTTACGCAGTTCCATGTCGTCAAGAAAAAAAATCAAATCATCGCGATGGGGCCCGTGCAGTGTCTGCTGGCGCTCCAGCTCCCGGCTGTGCGATTCTCTGATTTTTTCCCCGTAAGCCATTCTGATCTCCTCGTCGGAGAGTCCTGTGTCGCAGACCGAACGGTATGTCATGGCGGGTTTCAGTCCGGTACCAGTCAGCTGTTCATGCGCCTCTTCCAAAAAATGGTAAAACTGCTGCACAACACTGCTTCGCTTTGCAACTATCCGGGCACCGGTCTCCACAAGTTGCAGGTCCCAGGGTTCCAGCATCGCCTCCAGTAATCCGGGCGTGTGGTGATGATCGGAGAGCAGCCGGTTGCGCTGCCTTACAATCTTCCGGTACCGGATGAGGTCATCCAGATAGGCCAGCGAGGTTTGCGCGATCAGGGCGTCCAGAAACGAACGCCGTTCGGCCGGACCCTCGCCTGTCAGTTTTTTATCATCGGGCGATACCAGAACCACCGGCACCCTGCCGATAAGATCAGCGTGACGCTCCAGCGGACTGTCGTTCACCCGCAGGCTTTTGCCCTCTCCTTTTTCATAAGCGCAGCTGATTTCAAAGCGGTCCCGGATGGAACCCCGAAACTCCCCTTTCACCAGAAAACCGGTTGCTCCCTGTCTCACCACGTACTGATCCGAGCTGCTGGTAAAACTGCGCCCCATGCACAGATAGTGAACCGCATCGATCAGGTTGGTTTTTCCCGCGCCATTCGGACCGGTAATGATATTGATCCGTTCACCCCACTCTGCGTCGGTATGAAAATGATTTCTGAAATTGGTGAGGGAAAGCCGGGTATTGATCATATGGATTATGTCCGGTCGAATGACCTGGGCGCAAATTAGTTATGGGCGATACATACCCGGCCAGGTGTGTCCCGGATCGGGTCAGGTGCCCTTTTCCTGATTCTTGCCGCTGTCGTCATTGCTATCTTCGCCGCTCTCGTCACTATCGGATTCCACGGCAGAGGGCGTCTCCTCCGAAGCAACTGAAGGCTCATCATCACCGGAGTCCCGGTCAGCGCCGGGTGCCATCTCATCGCGGGATGCATCTTCACCATCCGCAGCCAGCTCCTCGCCGGAAGAAACGGTTTCTGTGGAAGCGGATTGCTCGTCATGGCCGGCATCACCACCGGCTTCCTCTTCACCAGTGGAGCTATCCGCGCTGGTATCGGCGGCCTCATCCACAGCGTTGCCCACATATTCGTCCTCGTTAACGTCAGTCGGACTCTCATTCGCGCCATCGTCGCCCTCCTCTTTGGGCAGCGCCTCATTCACAACAATGGTGCGCTCGAGAAAGACGGTATTGTTCAGTTTTTCAATGGCCTCCTGCGCCTCACCATCTTCCGCCATCTCCACAAAACCGAAACCTCTGGATCTTCTCGTTTTTTTATCACGAACGATGAAGGCGTTGGTGACCTCACCAAAATTTTCAAACAGTTCTTTCAATTCCTTTCGCCTGGTTTTCCAGGCCAGATTTCCAACGTAGATATTCATAACGAAAATATACTTAGATACGGGTGACCATGGTTCGCAATACAACCTGCCACAGCAGGTAATGCCGGATGCAATTTAAAAAAAAAGCAGACTGCGAAGAAACACAGTCTGCTTTTGAAATAACCGCGGCTGCGCGAACTAACCGGGCAGGTTCATGATCGCGCAACGGCATACACCGGACCTAGACATTGAACGCGTCACGGCCCAGAAACTCGGCGCTTTCGCCCAACTGCTCTTCAATGCGGATCAACTGATTGTACTTGGCGAGGCGATCGGTACGGCTCATGGAACCGGTTTTGATCTGACCCGCGTTGGTGGCAACAGCAAGATCGGCAATGGTGGTGTCTTCGGTTTCACCGGAACGGTGGGAAATCACGGCGGTATAGGCATTTTTGTGTGCCAGTTCGATGGTATCGAGGGTCTCGGTAAGCGTACCGATCTGGTTTACCTTGATAAGAATCGAGTTGGCTACACCCTGCTCAATGCCCTGCCCCAGACGTTCGGAGTTGGTAACAAACAGGTCATCGCCCACAAGCTGGACCTTGTCGCCGATAGCGTCGGTGAGCTTTTTCCAGGCATCCCAGTCATTTTCGTCCATGGCATCTTCAATGGAGATAATGGGGTACTTGTCTACCCAGCTGCTCCAGAACTCAACCATGTCATCGGCATTCTTCTTGCTGCCGTCACTCCATTTGAACTCATAGAGTCCACTTTCCGGATTGTAGAATTCGGCTGAAGCGGGATCCAGCGCAAGCAATACATCGTCGCCCGGCTTGTAACCGGCCTTTTCGATGGCCTTGAGGATCACTTCCACGGCTTCTTCGTTGCTCTTCAGGTTCGGGGCAAATCCGCCTTCGTCACCAACCGTTGTTGCATAACCCATGTCGGTGAGCACCTTCTTGAGGTTGTGGAAGATTTCACCGCCCATCCGGAGTGCGTGCGAGAAAGAGTCAGCGCCACTCGGCATGATCATGAACTCCTGCAGATCGACGTTGTTGTCGGCATGGGAACCACCGTTGATGATGTTCATCATCGGCAGCGGCAGCACCTTTGCGTTCACACCGCCCACATACCGCCAGAACGGAATATTCAGCGCGTTGGAAGCGGCATCGGCAACGGCGAGGGAGACACCCAGCATGGCATTGGCGCCCAGCTTGGATTTATTCTCGGTACCGTCAAGCTCCAGCAGGATGTTGTCGATATCCACCTGGTTGAATACGTTGTAGCCGATCAGTTCGTCATTGATCGTTTCGTTGACGTTGTCAACCGCTTTGAGTACGCCTTTGCCCATGTAGGCATCGCCGCCGTCGCGAAGCTCAACAGCTTCATGTTCGCCGGTGGATGCACCGGACGGCACGGCTGCGCGTCCCATGGTTCCATCCTCCAGAATCACGTCTACTTCCACTGTCGGGTTGCCCCGGGAGTCAAAAATTTGACGTGCAATAATGTCTTCAATAATTGCCATAATAACAGGATTTAAGTGATAATTTTCGGTGTCGATTACGGTTTAAAGGTACCCTTTTTTTTGCTAAGTTGAAAAGATTGGTCGCATATTAATGGAAGAATAACTCCGCAGCCGGCCGGCCCCGGTCTCGCCCGACAAGCAGGCATTTTTGAGCCTTCCTCTTTCACTCCAAATAACCTCAATGAACCTGGCATACCTTTTTGATATTGACGGCACGCTGCTGAAAGTTAAGAACCGGGTTAACCGGGTTGTAATTCAGGAGGTGCTGAACCGGCTCGGAGTTGACAGGGAGGATGTGCGCACAGTTGACTTTGCCGGGCGAACCGACCGGGCCATTTTCACTGATCTTCTCGATGGCTATGGTGACGGCCTGTTCGACCAGGTCAAACGTCATTATATCAGCGCGCTCGATGCCTCGCTTCGCCGGGAGGATGTGCATGTTCTCCACGGTGTGGAGAGCTCCCTCCGGTATCTTGCTGAAAAGAGCGCATGGACCGGACTACTGACGGGCAATTTTGCCCGGGCCGCTGAAATCAAGATCAGCCGCACGGGCCTGGACAACCATTTCGCATTCGGGGCTTTTGGAGATGATCATGCCGACCGAAACGATCTGCCCCCCAACGCCATGAAGGCGCTGGAATCCTTCTCCGGAAAGGCATTCCGGCCTGCCGACCTGGTCATCATTGGCGACACCCCCAGGGATATCCTGTGTGCCAGGTCACATGGTTCCCCCTGTGTTGCCGTTTCAACCGGTCACTACACAAGAGAACAGTTGCGTTCATACCGGCCGGATGCCCTCCTCAATTCACTGGAAGAGTTTCCAGACTGGGACCGGCAGTTCCGCAGATCCCGAATGAACTGATGCTCGTTTTCCCGGTTTTCCGGCGGGAATGCCATTGTGCGGAAATATGAATGGGTACCCGGGATAATTAATTGCACAGGAAGAACGCTGTCTCTTGCCGCCGGTCCGGGACGCAGGCATAAGCGACCTCTCGTGCAGGAAAGAAACTCCCCGGCAGCAAATGGCTGGGGGGGATACGAGCGCCTCTCAGGAGAAGTGCGCGGGAAACATCCGCCGCAATTACCACATGGAACCGAAGACGAAAGTAATGTGGGGCGTTCCAAAGAAAGATTGCTTGCCGGCGGCCGGCTGAAGCGCTCCGTCCGGCAGTTCGTCTACAGGCAGAAAATCAAAACCAGGGCCGGGCATCTTCGGCTCCATAACCTGGATTCCATTGGGGAAGTAGTGGAAAAAGTATCCAATGCGGATGGTCTGGATGTTTCCGAAATCGCCGCCAAGATTGGCACCGATAGAGAGATGTCCGGCCGCCCCGAGAATAAACTCTCCATCGCCCCACCCCTCAAGCGGATCATAATGGGGATCCACATTAACACCAACCATGCCCTGGGTAATGCGAAACCCGTAGCCGAAACGGTCGTGGTCGTAGTAAGGATAGACAAATGCAGGGGAAGGTCCGCCGGAAACCTGACCGAACAGGCGGAAGTTGTCTGACAACGTCCGGGCGAAAAAGCGCTGCTGGACACCAAGCATCAGCGGAAATGCCATTACCCGGTTGTATTTGTTCGGGATGGTGGACAGCCCCCAGTTGGATTGAAACGTCTGCTCGTTCTCATCCTTGACATTGCCAATCTGAAACTCCAAAATCATTTTTCTGTTACGCGACAACACCCGGCGGTATTCCGCTCCGGCTCCGAACCCGAAATTGTTTACCTGCAGCCGGAAGCCGGCTCCATTTCGGATATCGAAATCAATCGGGCTCAACGGCTCGGTAATCTCAAGCAGGTCCGGTTCTACCCGCTCCTGCGCATGGGACACTCCGGTAACGGCAAGTACCGTACCGGCAAAGAAAAACAGAGCAACAGCGATAATGGAGTGCCTCATGGCATTACTCATGGTTGAATTTCGGTTGCAGCGGAGTTCAGCATTATGACTGACCGCTTGCGAATGACAAAAACTGTCGTATTTTCAGACATCCAAAAACGGATACTTCAGCGAGGATAACGCTTATTCCGCTTATATGGTATCCCGATCCGAAACCTGACAAAACAATGGCAACAGTTTCTCAATTCCAAATCTACGGACCCGGCAAAACCCTGAAAAGTATGGGTGCGGCCATGCAAAAAGAGACGCCTCACGTACATTATTTTACAAGAAGTATCGATGAACAGCAAAGCATCTGGGTTTTTTTGTACGAAGACCAGAATACTGCGGTTCAGAGCTCCCGTTGTGTGACATGCATTCTTTCTGAGTATCCTGACTCCTTGAGTTTGGAAATTGCCGATATCGGCAGACAAAGCGGGTTTCGCGGATCGCAGGGCCTTAACGAGGAGCCGGTCTACGACCAGTTGATTGATTTCATTCTCGATTACAGCAAGCAGTTCGGCCTGACTGTTCAGAACAAAGAGAGCGAGTGAGCAGCAGCGATAACAACAACGAGTGGGATGTGGTCCGCATGCTGGAATGGGGCACGGATTACTTCCGGGAAAAGGGGGTGCCTTCTCCCCGGTTGAGCATGGAGTGGATCCTCTCGGATGTGTTGAAGATCAGGCGGCTCGATCTGTATCTGGCATTTGACCGGCCTCTGACCTGTCGGGAGTTGGATGCCGTCAGACCGATGGTTAAACGCAGGGCCGAACATGAACCGCTGCAGTACATCACCGGCACCGCCGACTTCCATCAGCTCACTCTGCGGGTTACACCGGACGTGCTGATCCCCAGACCGGAAACCGAAGAGCTGGTGGAACGAATCCTGGAAGACCATCCGCCCGACACCGCACGCACCTTTCTGGACATCGGCACCGGATCCGGATGCATTGCCCTGGCCGTGAAGAAGGCCCGCCCGCAGTGGGAAGTCACGGCAATCGACCTCTCCGAAAAGGCGCTGGAGATCGCCCGGCAGAATGCCCGGGAAAACCGGCTTGATGTTGCGTTTGTCCATACTCCATTCGAGCCCTGGAAGCCCGGCCGCAACTGGGACATTATCGCCTCCAATCCGCCCTACATCCACGAAAACGAAATCCCGGATTTGGCCGAACAGGTGATCAAATATGAACCGCGTAACGCCCTGATTACCGAAGACATAGTGGACATATACCGCCGCCTGGCCGATTTTTGTGAAACCTTTCTCACTCCGGGAGGATCCTTCTATTTTGAGATAAATGAAGCACACGGAGAAGCCCTGCTCAAGACATGCGGCGAAAAAGCTCTAAAGTGCCGTCTTGCAAAAGACTATTCAAACAAAGACCGCTTTATTACAGGAGTTCGAAGCTGATTTGTGCTATTTCATTGTTTTTCAACGCATTACCTCATCCAACCAAGCAGGGGCCAATTTATTTACCTCGGGTGTTGAAAACTTGTTGAAAACTTTTGGCGCGGAACCGCCGCCTTTCTGAAACCTTATCGTTTGAATCCCAATATACGAATTTGCCTAATTTTGCCCAGCATACATTTTGAACATACCTCTCCGTATTTTACTAAATATCATTAATTTACCAGCTTATAATCAATGTGGATAAATAGGCCTTGCCGGATATACACAGAATTGACAAGTGTGCTAAATATTGCCATCTTCATTTCAGCCCGTCGTCAAAGCGCGACAGTAATTGTGGATAACCAGTACAGCCACACCTAAAAGTCAAGCGTTTTTTTTTAAATTTTTTAATGGCATTAGCAAAAAAATATCATACAGAGGAAAAAGGGAAAGAGGTATCGGCGGCCGGTGTATGGGCGGAGTGTCTTGAAATTATCCGGGATAACATTAATTACCAGAAGTATACATCCTGGTTCCAGCCGATCAAGCCGGTCGCATTAAACGACAAAACCCTGACCATTCAGGTACCTTCCCAGTTCTGGTACGAATGGCTGGAAGAACACTACTACAATATTATGCGATCCACGATATCAAAAGTACTCGGTGAGGGGGCCAGGTTTGAATATTCGATCGTGTTGGAAAAAGCGGAGCAGGAGAGTCAGGATTTATCGGTGAGAATGCCTCAGCGGTCGAACCCTCCCGTACAGGACAGCCGCAACCAGGACAGTCGGGGGGGAAATGGATTCAACAACGCCTATTCTGCGGATTCCATCCAGAACCCGTTTGTTATTCCAGGTATTCAGAAAGAGAAAATCCACTCCAACCTCAATGAGAGTTACGTTTTCAGCCATTTTATTGAGGGGGACTGCAACCGTCTGGCGCGGTCTGCTGCCATAGCCATCGCGGAAAATCCCGGAAAGAACTCCTTCAACCCGTTTTTTGTCTATGGCGGCGTGGGACTGGGAAAAACGCATCTGGTTCAGAGCATCGGAAACAAAATTCGCCAGGATTTCGGCGACAGGTACTCCACCCTGTACATCTCATCTGATCAGTTCACCAACGAATTCGTCCATGCCATCCGGAACAACCGGGCCCGGGAATTTTCCATGTTCTACCGGAGTATTGACGTACTGATTGTCGATGACATCCAGTTCTTCAGCGGCAAGGAAAAAACCCAGGAAGAGTTTTTCCACATTTTCAACGCCCTGCATCAGGAAGGCAAGCAGATTATCCTCACCAGCGACCGTGCGCCCAAAGACGTGCCCGATATCGAGGAGCGTCTGATATCCCGTTTCAATTGGGGTTTGAGCGCTGATCTTCAGATGCCTGATTACGAAACCCGCTACGCCATCCTCGAAAAGAAGTCCATTGACAACGGCATTGAATTTGACGGCGAAATATTCGAGTTCATCGCCCACAACTTCAAATCGAGCATACGCGATCTGCAGGGAGCGATCATCAAGCTTCTGGCCACCGCGTCGCTGCAGCGAATCGACAACATCGACCTGCCGATGGCCAAGCGCATCCTCAAGGATCTTATTAAAGAGACCAAGAAGCATATTTCGATCGAGAGTATCCAGCGCCTGGTCTGCGACTATTTCGGCATCGACCCGAACAAGGTCAGGGAAAAAACCCGCAAGCAGGAGATTGTCGAAGCCCGGCAAATCGCCATGTACCTCTCCAAGACCATGACCAAGTCGAGCCTGAAAACGATCGGGCTGCATTTTGGCGGGCGTGACCACTCCACGGTGATCCATGCCATCGGCTCTGTGGAAGACCGGCTCGAAACCAGTCCCAAATTCCAGCAAATCATCAAGGACATCCAGCAGCGTGTCGAGTTGGCCAGCATGTAACGGATCGGGTATGGACTGCATCACCATCAAAAACATGACCTTCCGGGGTCTGCACGGACATTTTCCGGAGGAGCGCCGGGACGGTAATGATTTTGAAGTGGATGTGACGATTTGGGTTCCGCTGCAATCCGCATCCCGTGATGACGAACTGGGACAAACGATCGATTACAGCCATGCAGCCGGACTGGTACGGGAGGTGATGGAGGGCCCGTCGGTCAGGCTCATAGAAACGCTGCTCTACCGGATCGGGGAGCAGCTGGCGACAACCTTTCCTGAAGCACATGAAATCGAGGTCGCGATCCGAAAGCTCCATCCGCCCATGAACCCATCATGCGAATACACCGAAGTCAGAAGCCGATGGCCCAGGCAGTAATAGCGTTAGGCTCCAACCTGGGCGACCGGGCGGCCCACATGTCCAAAGCCCGGGCCTTCCTCGGTTCGTTAAGCGAAAGCAGCCTGGTGGTATCGGCCATCTATGAGACCGAGCCCGTAGGCGAGGCTTCGACCCATATGTACTACAATGCCGTGTGCGCGTTTCAGACCCGGCTGGAACCGATGGAGCTCCTCGAAAAACTCAAGCGCTACGAGCAGGAGTACGGCCGGGATCCCTCCGCCCCTCGCTGGTCCAATCGGACGATCGACCTCGACATTATCGATTTCAACCGGGAAACCATCTCCAGACAGCGGCTTCAGGTTCCCCACCCGGAGTATACCCGGCGGCTTTTTGTATTGCTGCCACTTCAGGAGCTGTTCCCCGAATGGACCGACCTCCGGTCAGGTACGCCCATTTCCGACATGATCGCCTCCGCACCTAAAATTGATGTTTTTAAAAAAGGGGTAAATTGGTAGCTTTCCGTCCATGAATCAGTACGATTTCATAGCAATCGAAGGCGTGATCGGGGCAGGAAAAACCTCCCTGGCACGACTGCTTTCCGAACGCCACAACGCACGGCTGGTTCTGGAGCAGTTCGAGGAGAATCCGTTTCTGCCCGACTTCTACCGCGACCGCGAACGATACGCCTTTCAGACCCAGCTCGCTTTTCTTGCCAGCCGCTTCAAACAGCAGCAGGCCTTGCGCAGCCGCGACCTGTTCCAGGAAATGGTAATATCGGACTATCTGTTTGAAAAGGACCGAATTTTTGCCCGGCTTAATCTGTCGGGGGACGAGCTTGCCCTCTACGACAGCATCTATACCATTATGAACAGCATCGCCGCAAAAGCCGACCTGGTGGTGTTTATTCAATCTTCAGTGGACCGCCTCATGCAGAATATCAGTGACCGGGGAAGGCCGTATGAAAAGGAGATCAGCCGCTCTTACATCGAGGAACTCAACGACGCCTACAACCATTTCTTCTATCACTATACACGGTCACCGCTGCTGATTATCAATGCCAGCGAAGTGGACTTCGTGCAGGACAAACAGCAGCTCAAATACATTGAAGATCAAATATTTCTGGAGCCTATTCGTAGCAGTACTACACACATCACTCCCAGATAGCCCATGTTGCGTATCCTGCTTATTATTATCATCGCCTACCTGGTGATTCGCATCGCCCTGAGACTGTTGCTGTCGGAATCCCCCTCACAGCGCCGCAACCGGGTAAACAGTGCCGGAAACTACGGACAACCCAACGGAGATCCCCGCTTCAGCCGTGGCAAAAAAACCGGCCGCTCCCGTTTTGACCACATCGAAGACGCCGAATTTGAAGAAATTCCGGACAAATCGTCACGGAAGAAAAAATAACGGAACCCGGAGTGAAGCGGTTGCAAAAGTAGAGCGTATCATCGTATATTTGGAATCTACTCTCAAATGCCCTGGTGGTGGAATTGGTAGACACGCTATCTTGAGGGGGTAGTGCCTTAATTGGCGTGCTGGTTCGAGTCCAGTCCAGGGCACATAAGTAAAAAAAAGCCTTGCAGCTCAATTAGTTGCAAGGCTTTTTTTTGTTGCCGGTTTTTGGTGCGAGCCTTTTGGCGGATTTCTTCTCTTCCACTCACTCCCCGTCTGATACACCCGCAAAAACCGCTAGCTGTCAATCCAGCAATTCGAATTCCTCGCGCATTCCCTCGATCAGTTCCGGAACGGTGAAGAAGGTGCCTTCCAGCCGTTCCTGAAGGGTGGGTACCAGATTAGCTTCCAGAACCACAACCAGCTCCTGGACATTGTAATTCGTCGAACTGTATCCGAACAGGTATCGAAGTCCGAAGAACCAGCCCGGCAGATCCTTGAGAATCGGAACGCCGCGGCGCACTTTGGAGGTCTCGGTTTCGTAGAGGCCGCCGATCACGGTTGACTCGCCGCTCAGCATCAGTATCTCCGTATTGGCCTCCTGCTTATTGACCACCGTGCTTACGGCACCCGGAGCCGCAGTGCTTCTCTCGGCCTGCACCGTCATGTATATAAAGGGTTGGCCCTGGTGGTAGAGCACGTTGGGGGTCACTTCCAGAATGGTTCCGGTACTGAAAAACTCGTCGATCACATTGCCTGCAAAATCACGCTGGCGGATGGAAAAGTCCTGGCCCACCTGAATGCGCCCGGTCTCCCCGTCCATCACCTTGATGTTCGGCGACGAGAGCACCTCTCCCTTGTTACTCGACTCAAAAGCGTTGAAAAGAGCCGATATGTCCCATCCCGAGCTTCCGATATCATCCCAGTTCACCTCCACGCTGAAGGCATCTTCGGTCACCTGCGCGGCGGCGACGTTATCCACTCTGACCTTCCCGTTGTGCAGGGAGGTCCAGTCGATACCCAGTTCCCGTATCAGCTGCCGGCTTCCTTCGAAGAAGGTGGCCTTGATCTCAATTTCCCGGGTATTGAAATCAATGACTCGCTCACCGTTTCGGCGTACCGGCTCCGCTGCCTCCTGCCGCACCGGCTGCTCCACGATTTCGATCTGCCGCTCCCCCTCCCTCACTACAAGATTGTGATAGGACGCAATCCGGTCGAGGGCGTCGCGCCAGTGCAGCCTGGGAATCGGTACACCAATGGCTCCGCTGAAACCCGATCGGTCGACGATGGATTTGTTTCTGAAACGCTGGGAGAGCTCTTCGAAAACAACCAGCGCCTCGGAAAAAGGCACGTTCTCGGTCAGCACCACCAGTTCATCGGGGTGGGTGTACTCCCGTTGCGGCAGCTGATTTTGTCCCGTCGCGATTCCGGTTGCTGCAAAAACCATCACCCATGCCATAAACCCTGTTATATACCTCATCCGATTCTCCTGTTTCAGTGAAAGAAATTATTCCAAATTAAGTGTAACTCTGTCCACAATTCCGCCGCGGTTAAGCTGAAAGACCGCTCGCTGATCACCGGTGTCGATGCGCTGCAAATGGCCGAGATACACCGGATCGCCCACCGACAGCCTGCGCACCGCACCGCCCTGATCCTCGACCAGGATATAGCGGGTGGTCATCCCGACCATCGAGCTCTGATCCACGTCCACAAGGCCCCGTGTATTGGGTGGTACCGGATGGATCAGCGGATAGAAGGGATTGTGCCCGACATTGCCGGCAGAGGCGGGCAGTATCAGGGAAGCGGTATAGTCCAGACGGTCGTCCCGGTTGTAGTAGGCCTGGAGAGTCATCCGGAACTGGACACGGCTCAGCCGCTCGAGTTCTGTAATATTCCGAATCTCCACCGATTCAATTTTTATAATGGGACTTCCATGCTCAATGCGGTATATGAAATTGTAGAGGTTCCGGTAATATCCCTCCCCGTCGATGGTCAGATTCAGGTACCCGTAATCATCCTGCAGGACCGAGTCGCGGACCGAGTAGTTCAATTCGGTGAAAGAGATACCCCGGTTCAGCTGTTGCAGATAATCATACAGCCGGCCGGCACGGTTGTCGGTCAGCAGCTCTTTGGGGTGATTTTCCCGGATGTGGACCTGCCTCGCATACTCCATCGAAATATGGTCATACAGCCCGGCCACCTCGGCAAGTTCGGCGATGTCCTGCTCCCTCTGCTCGCGGGTCTCTTCAAGCTCAACCACCTTTGAGGCATACGTCAAATGAAGAACAAGCCACCCCCCGCCTGTAAACAGCACCAGTGCCAGGGTGAGTATCAAGGTATTTCGGATTCCGTAATTCATGGTCAGCTTTTGTAAAAGGTTAATTCCGTCTCCTGGTCAGGGCATCTCCCGGAACCCCGAAACATCTTCAAAATTAAATTCCGGTATATCGGGGTTGAAGCGTTCCTCATCCGACCTGAAATTGTTGACGCGAATGGTGAAATGGTAGACCGTAGCGCCGCGAATGGTCCCCTCCGTCACCTGAAATACATGGGCGTCGTCAAAAATTTCGGATACCAGCGGGATGCGATGCCGGTACAGGGAGTATCCCTGCAGATTCAGGTCGTTGCCGGCTGTCTGAAGTGACGTGATCCAGGTGTTCCTGATATCTCCCATCCCCTCGTTGAGCTGTTTTATGGTTTCCGACCACAGCAGGGTCTGTTCCGAAAGCCCGGTAATCCGTTCATTCATCTCCTGCAGAACCAGTTGCTGCTCCATCAGATGGTTCACCTCGGAGGCAATCGGCTGCAGTTCGGAGATTCGTGCTTCGCTCAAAGCCACCTGCCGTTCAAGCGACTCCTGCTGCGCGGAATAATCCTGATACCAGTGGTTGATCAGGAACGGCGTGGCGGCAATCATTGCGAGCAGCAGCATGCCGTGCCACTCCAGTTTGAACACCCGCTGGCGCTCGCGGACATACTCCGGAAGCAGTGAAAACGAAGGCCATTCGCCCGTATCCACGCCTGCCGCAGCCTGGGCCGCTCCGATAGCCGTGAGATAGGAGTTGAGCGCGTCAGGGTCGCCGGCCAGTTCCTCCGGCAACAGCAGTTTTTCCGGATCGGGTTCAAAAAGCTCCACTTCGGTATCACGGAACTTGTCCCGGAAAAAATCACGTGCCTGTTCACCCATTCCGGAACTGTGCACAATCACCAGTCGCTCAAGTGACGTGACGGTTCCCTTGTCGATTTCAAACAGGACTTTGCTGAAAAGCGTCTGCAGAATATTCCGGTTTTTGGCCCCTTCCCCGATGAGGGGCATCACCTGCACAATTTCACGGCCCTTCAGAAATACGATGCGGCTGGTCTTTTCGCCGATACTGATCAGACCGGTTGTCTCGTCGTCTGCCAGTTCGTAATGCGAGCGCATCAGGCCTGTCCAGATGGCCTCGTCGGGTAGCATCTCACTGATCAGCATTTTGCCTCTATAGCTGGTTCCGGCCAGCTCAACAAGGTTCAGCAAACTGGTATCCTGGTCGTATGAAACCAGCCATCCCTCGCCATTTTCCCCGACATCCCAGGTATACTGCTCGGTGGTTACGACCTCATTATAGATTGGTGCCAGCTTGCTGGTAAAAAACTCTTCCCTCTCCCGTTTCTTCATCCTGGCGGGCTGAACATCGCTGAGCGGCTGAAACACCGATCGTCCCTGGGGGATGTTGAGGCCCACATACACTCTTCGCCTCCCAAGATGGTGGAAAAACTCGGACACAACCTGATCGTTGCTCTCTTCTTCTGCGGTTTCGAAGACACTTCCGGAAAGATCCAGCCCCTCTTCATCTTCGTCGGTTTCACTTTCCTCCGAATAGGAAGGTTCCGGTTTGTCCGGCTGCCCCTCCAGGTTAAAAATATCCTCTTCCGAATCCTCTTTGGTCTCCTCCGGCTGTGATGCCGTCCCCTGATGTATCGTCTGGGGCAGGACCAGTGTCTTGACACTCAACAGCTCCAGCGCGCCTCCCGCTTTCCCCAGCCGCGCGGCGTAAATCCGGTTGCCGTCGAGGGCAAATCCAATATATTCCCTGGTAGCCAATAGAAACTCCTTTTTTAGTTATCTGAGCAGATCTTTCAATCGCTTTTTGTTGTTTGCGTAGTTCATTGCCTCGTCTACCGAGATCATATGCTGATCCACCAGCCGCTTGAGATCCTGCTCCAGGGTGTGCATCCCGTATTGGGACCCTTCGGCCTGCATCTGGTAGATCTCCCCCACATTGTTATTTCGGATGGCGGCCCTGACCGACGGTGTCGCGAGCATCACCTCTTTGGCCAGCACCCGTTTTCCGTCGGTGGTGGGAACCAGCTTCTGACTGACAACACAGGTAATGACATCCGCCAGCCTGTTCCGCACCCGTTCCTGCTCCCTGACCGGCACTTCACCGATAATCCGGTCAATGCTCTCCATCGCGGAAGCCGTATGCAGTGTGGAGAAGGTTTTGTGCCCGGAGTCGGTGATTTCGAGTGCGGCGAGAATGGTCTCGTCGTCGCGCAACTCCCCGATTACGATGATATCGGGATCCTGGCGCATCGCCTGTACCACTCCTTCCCGGAACGATGGCACATCCCGGCCAACCTCGCGGTGGCGGATGATGCTTTTGATCGGGGTATGCACCAGTTCCACGGGCGCAGAAATAATCACGATGTGGGCGGGTGATGTCCGGTTGTTGGCATCGATGATGGTATCAAGCGTGGAAGACTTTCCCGAGCCGGTGATACCGGTCACCAGTGTCAATCCGTATTTCAGGTAATTCAGGCTCAGGGCCCGGGCCACCTCGGGATGAAACTGCAGTGATTTGAACGGCCGGATCTCAGTGTCGATTCGTCGCATGTTCAGCGCCAGGTGCTCCAGGTCGAAATACATGTCGGCGCGAAAACGCCGGTCGGCTCCGTCATCGCTGCGAATGACGTACGAAAAATCGAGGTTGCGGTGCCGAAGCAGGTAATCGAGCTGGTCGTCACTGATGATGTTCAGCAGCAGCAGGTCGGTCTCCTCCAGCCGGTAGGAACCCGTACCCGGCACGGGCTTTTTGTTGCCGTGAATCCGGTACCAGACCTGACCGTTGCACCCGACCCCGCCGATATCAATATCCGACGCCTCGGCGGGTTCCATCCCCAGCAGATGATGCTCCAGCTCGGAGACGAGATGACCACGCATATCAGCCGGAAGATCCTCCAGCAGCTGTCGGATTTTTTTAAAGCGATCCACCCCTCTCACATGAGAGATCATGGTCTGAAGCTGCTGAAACACCCCCTCCAATTGTGAATTCAAAACCTGCGATCCCATAAAAAAGTGTCTTGTAAGGTCACCCGGAAACCGGATGCCCGCCCAAATAATTAAAAAAAACGTTAGTAGTAGATCCGGTCCACTACCATTCTTGTTTCATCAAAAATTCCGGATAGACTGTTGTTGATATTATTGAGTGCCTGGCTGCTGTACTGAATGGTGGCATTGCCGGTGAAGTAGGCATCGCTGCTTTCCGGGTCGTCAATTTCCAGCAGCGCGTTGTCGGAAAACATCATCGCACCGTACACATGCACATTCCCCCGGATGTCGAGTTCACCCTCGACCAGCACCAGGCCCTGGAACGCGAAATTTCCGCGAAAGTCCACTTTCGATCCTTCCGTAACAATCATGATGCCGGCGGCATTGACATTGTCGCTGACCTTGTTGTACCCGTCGAACAGCGTGATCGCCGGATACTCCACCGATCCCAGATCCGTCTGGCTCTGATAGACAGTTGCCTGTGTCTTGTACATTTCAAGAAACTCGAATACCGTCTGGGCGTTCATATCCTCCTTGTGTATGAAGTCTGGGTCTCCGGTGTATGATGCGTTCCCCTGGTGATTAATCAGGTAAGACTCCTCATCGACCGCGGCAATACCGGGAACCGCAGCCTCCGGACCCTCCGAACCATCGGGGTTGGTATCATATCCACTAATCTTCGCGTTTCCGCTCAGGTTAACTTCGGAACCTGTCCCGTAAAATCCAAGCGCGCCGTCCACCGGTGGTATAATGGTTCCTTCATTGACAAAAGCGAACGATTCGAACTCCCGCCCGTGCAGGGTATGGCCGGCTCTAACCCTTAAAAACCGGGGAGGAACTTCACCGGGGGCATCGTCGTGGGTATCTACATGCACATTGATATTCATACCGTCAACCGTAAACACCCAGGGCGGCGAACCGCTTAGCTGCTGGTCCTGGTCATGAAAAAGGCGGTTCAGGCCCAGTTCCAGGCCGATCCCGGTGGCATTGCGTGCCTGGTTGACCTCAAATGTCTGCACATTGCCTTCTGTGGCCGACAGCTGCCGCTGATAGACCGCTCTCTGGACCATGCCGAGAATGATCATCGAACCCAGACAAAGTATCAGCAGTGCGCGGCCCATGAAAGCAGTTGTTGGTGAAAGAAAACGGTCAGTGCAGGTGAAGCGGTGTAATTTCCGTGGTACGGGAGGAGCGTCCGAAGTGCCGGTTGTCGTACCCTTCGGCACTTTCCGTCACCAGCTCCAGTCGAATCTGCCGGATTTCGTCATATGTTGCGGGATCCGGCTCGAAGGTCTGGCGGTGTTCGTCAAGATACTCCAGTCGAAAACGGGTGACGCCGGCACTCACCATCTGTTGATTGCCGTCAACGATACGGTAAAGCGGGCTGATCGATGGGTTGTCGGGAGAAACCATCGCTCCCTGGTCGAACTGCCAGCGAATTTCGGTCGGGTCTTCATCGCCTTCAAAATGTGCCCTGAATCGGATCTGGTGGGAATCGGCGGCGACAACGGGTGCCGACTCCACCCGGTAGCCCATGGCCCGGAAATCTTCGGCAATCAGCTCCAGCACCAGCTCGGCGCGGATATCTGCCATACGGTACATCGTCTGCTCCCCTCCTGTCCGCGACACATGGTGATTCAGTGCCAGCAGCGACAGCATGATAAGTCCCGAAATGATGGAGCTGATGATGTATCCCAGATTCATGCAAGGCCTCCGGTGCAGTCAATGAGTTTTCGCTGGAGCCGGGCCACTTTGGAATTCATGGCCGTCAGCCGTTTCTGCTGGATCTCCAGCAGATTCATAATAAAGAGCTTGAACACCCGCTCCGGGCGGGTTCGGAAAAAGCGCAGCACAGCGTCCCGCTCAAAACGGATCATGGCACAGTCTGTCTCGGCCTTGACCGTTGCGATCCGGAATCCGTTGCTGAAAAGGAACGTTTCACCGATAAAATCGCCGGCGTCCAGTTGTGCCACCTCGATCCCGTCTTTCCATATGCTAAGCTTGCCGTCGGTGATCAGCCATGCATCGCTGATTTCATCCGAACTCTCCGACAGGATGATTTCACCAGCCGGATAGGTCTCCAGATCCCCTGTCATCAGAAAACCCCGGAAATCCTCCGGGGCAAACTTTCTGAGCAGGGCGGGAACATTCTTCAGTATCTGCTGGACCCTTTCGTGATTAAGCAGGTTTGTCATGACTCCTTCCCCCTATTTTCCAATATGCGCCCGGTACCATGTACCGTAATGTTATTCGATATGTGATGTCGTTTGCTGCCCATGGTGTCAAAAGTAAGTTTTAACATATTGCAAACGAACGCTTTGCTCCGATTGCAGCGGCCTGACCCTCGCGGTCAGCTGCTTGCTGAATGTCGGGTGCTGCACAACTTGAAACGGAGGCTCCGGTTCCACGTAGGTGACGGTCACCTCCAACTCATAAAACCCGAGGCTCGTCTCCACCGTATCCCGGTATCCGTGAAAGTGGTCGAAAACGGCAAAATCGCCGCGGCTCATATGCTCCGCCGCACCCAGCTGTTGCCGAAATCCGCCGGGGAGCGTTTCCGGATCCACACCGGTCAACAGCACCTCGTCAAATGGCTTGCTTCGGGCTTCATCTACGATAGACTGTGCCAGCGCGATGCCCGTGTTCTCATATTCATGATCCACGATCATCTGGTCGCTGTGCACCACAAAGTGATTTGCCTGTAAAACCAGTACAGAGAAAATCACAATGGAGGCCATCGCAAAGAAAAGGTCCGAAACGTCGCTCATCAGCTGTTCCTTTCTGTTTTCGTTTCACTACCGTGTTGCTGCTGATGCCCGTCCGGCATCCTTCTGCCTCTTCGACACCCGGCGGGACATGTGCACTGTCATCCTGTTATCGGCTGTGTGCTGTATTCATATTAATAAATTCTAACTTTAGCTCCTAACTTCTTAATCTTCAAGCGTTGTCGCTACAATTTCATCGATAGTAGTAGTGCCGCTTTTGATCCGCTCCCGGCCCGACGCCCGCAGGGTGAGCATTCCGTTTTCCTGCGCCTGGCGGCGAATCCGGTCTTCGTCGATATCCGCACCCGATTCAAAGATGATGTTCTTGATCTCCTTGTCGAAGTAAAGCGCTTCGTGGATAGCCACCCGGCCCTTGAACCCGCCGTTGCACTTTTCACATCCCACCGGTTTGTAAAAGGTGGTCTGCTCAATTTCTTCATCGGTGAAACCGAGGTTTTTGGGCAGCTCCGGATTGAGCTCCTCCATCGGCACCTTGCAGTTTTCGCACAGCCGGCGCACCAGCCGCTGGGCCATCACCAGATTGATGGCGTTGGCGATCAGAAACGGCTCCACGCCCATCTTGAAGAGCCGGGCAACGGCGCTGGGCGCATCGTTGGTGTGTAGGGTGGAGAAGGTGAGGTGCCCCGTATTGGCCAGTTTAATGGCGATTTCGGCGGTTAGCAGGTCACGGATCTCGCCGACCAGCACGATGTCGGGGTCGTGCCGCAGAATCCCCCTCATGGCGTTGTCGAAGGTCATGTGATCGGAGATCTTGAGCTGGCGCACGCCACGAATCAGGTATTCCACCGGCTCCTCAACCGTCAGTACATTTACGGTAGGGTCGACCACGGTGTACAGGGCCGCCACAAGGGTGGTTGATTTACCACTTCCCGTCGGACCTGTAATGATCACAATACCCGAAGGCTTGTGGATCGCCTTGTAAAAGTCTTCGTACGCTTTTTCCTGCAGGCCCAGCTTGTTCAGGTCGGTGATCACCTTGCGGTCGTCGAGCACCCGGATAACAATGGACTCGAACTTGCGGTCGAACTCTTCCCCGACAATCGGCATGATGGAGACGCGATAGCGGATATTGTGGCCGTCCACCCGCCGCTGGATGAAACCGTCCTGCGAGGAATCCCGCTCAAACCGGTCGATATTCCGGCTTTTGTCCTTCACAACGGCGGCCAGCGCCTCGGGCTTCATGTTGGTCTGCGAGAACCAGAGCCGCAGCTTGCCATCCACCCGAAACAGGATGTCGGTCTTGTTGCCCGCCCCCGGAATCACATGGATGTCGCTGACGTCCCGGCGCACCGCCTCCACCAGCATCCCCTCCACCAGCGAGTTGAGCATGCTCTGGTTGATCTCGGCGTCGAGCTCCTCCTCGTTGATCACCTCGTCCTGGAGATCCTGATCTTCGTAGTCGATCTCCTCGAGAATTTCCAGAAACTCGTTTTTCTGCTCATACACCTGGCTGATGATGGACTGGATGGTCTCCAGCCGGCAGTAGACCAGCTCGTAGTGCTTGTAGGGCAGTTCCCGCGCGTACTCGGTGAGTTCCGGATCGGTCGGATCGGCGGTAGCCAGCACCAGCCGGTTCTTCCGGATTTCGAGCGGTATGGTGCTTCGGTGGATGAGTTCCTCGGCAAGCTCTTCGGGGAGCTCGCGGATGTTGTTTTTGATGGCCTCCAGATTCAGCTCTTGCAGGCTCCCGTTCGTGAGCACTTCCCGGAAAGCGTACAGATCGGCAATCGTACGCATCACTTCGTGCCGGTTGACTCCAATGTCCTCAATGATGATGGTCCCCAGCCTGCGGCGTACCGAATCCGGCTCCGCTTCAAAAATCCTGATGGCGCGCTCCAGCTGGTCGTGGTCGATGATACCCTTGCCGACCAGCGCTTCGCCGATATGCCTTCGTACGTTGGATGTAACTGACGAACTCATCACTGCTTTTAGAAACCTGTGTGTTTTGTGTGGCTGATGGCGTCCCGTCATCAACGGGAGCCGTTTGTAAACGCGTCACCTGCCGATAGTCCGGCGGCAGTGCCGGTTAATTGGGCTGGATCAATGCCGATTCGGAGGAGACCACCGTGATTCCGATGAGGGCGACCATGATAAACAGGTTGATGCCCAGGTTGACCATGTCGACCACCGCATCCATCTTGTAGGTGGTCTGCGATTCGTAATACTCCGACAACTGGTAGGCGTTCTGCTTGAGCGTGCCCGATTCGGCGCCCAGGCGAAAACGGCTCAACGCCGACTGTGGAAACACGCCGGTTGCCTCCAGCGACTCCAGCAGCCCCCTGCCGTCGTCGAGCATCATCCGGATGGCGACATCCTTGATCCGTTTTTCGATATGAGTGTTGCGGCACGCCTCGGATGCAACCCGAATGACCTCGATGTTTTGACCGGAGCCGCTGTAGAGCGTATAGAACACCCGTGAAAAGATTTCGATACTGGTTTTGTGAAGCAGGTCGCCAATAACCGGAAGGCGTAACAGGTTGCGGTCGAGCCAAAGGCGTCCGGTGGCCGACCGGATGAATGCCAGAAAACCGGCGATCGGGAGCACATGGGCTAGGGTGACCAGGATCCAGTTGGCTTTGAGCCAGTTACTGAAGTCCAGGGTGGCGGCGGTCATCGGCGGCAGCGCGATATCGAATTCCAGGAACATCTCGGCGGTCTGGGGGAAGATGTAGCCGACGTAGAAGATGATGACCAGGATCACCGCGATGAAGGTGATCACCGGCATAAGCAGGGCGCGGCGCATGTTTTTGCGGAATGTGGCGTCCCGCTCCATAAACTTGGCGGTGCTTTCGAACACCTCGGCCATGTTACCGCTTGTGGAAGCGACGCTGAGCATGTAGGCGGCAAACCGGCCGAAAATACCGCTGTGCTTGCCGTAGACCTGCTGTCCCTCTTTGCCGTCGCGCAGGTCTTTCTGAATTTCCCGAATCACCTCACGCATCCGTTTGTTGGCCGTATCGGCATGCAGCAGGTTCAGGATCTGGTCATAGGGGAGTTTTTGGCGGAGGAGATCGGAGGAGAGCCGGATGAAGGTGACCACCTCCTGGTTGGGGACTCCGCCCTTCAGATCGAGCCACTTTTTCCCGATACGGTCGACCTTGAAGCCCATTTTGATCAGGGCCCGTTCCACCTCTTCCTTCCGGTAGGCTTCCTGTTCGCCCTCGACCGGGGGCCTGCCCGGTTTCCGCGCCTTGTAGATGAAGACGGTTTTCTGCTCCAGGGCGCGGATGGTCAGATTCCGTGCCTTCGCCAGTTTTTCGACCCTGGCTTTGGCCTCTTTCCTGCCCGGCGCCTCGAATTCGCTCTGAACAAGTTTGCCTTGTGGATTTACGCCCTGAAAACGAAACTCAGGCATGGAATCGGTGGTTGCTTGTGGTGAAAAATTTGCGGCCGTCCCGGTGCTGCTTTTGAACGGAAAGCCGTTCGGAGAGGCCCTGTTAGCGGATCAATTGGCGGCATCGGAAACACTGACGTCCCACTGGCGGGTATCGGTATCCCTGGCAATGGTGACCAGGATGGCCGGTCCGCCGCTGGACGGGGTGCCACGAATGGTGACGGCATCGGAGGTGACATCCCCTTCAATCTCATAGGTTCCGTTTTCGTTGCTGAAGGTGCCGTCGGCATTTTCCCGGGCCGGCAGACGGAGCCGCCGCAGCAGGTCGTCCTCGACACGGGTGAAATCACCGCCGGCGCCGTCCATCATTTGGGGCCTGACGTAGACGGTCTGCGCCACGCTTGCCGCGGCCAGCAGATCCTGCCGCACAGCGTCGCGGTTGGCATCGGTAGCCGCGGTTCCGAACACATTAAGGCCGACTACGGTCGCGGTACCCACAATGATCGTCACAAGAATGACTAATAATAGCTGCTGTTGACCCATAATAGTGGTATCCGGGGTGAATAATAATTGGGTATCCGATACCTGTTCAAATTATCGGATAAGTCCGGCAAAAACTTAAACAAAAAAGGCTCTCGCAAGAGCCTTTTTTGTTATCGAGAGTTGGGGATATGATGAAGCAATGACAAATTAATCATTAACAGATGCATCACTCCAAGTGATGTGCCATCCTTCATCTGGTCCATCTGTACCTTCTCCATCAGAGTAGAGAATTGTTGCAACTATATTAGCACCACCACTCGCCGGCACGCCAATTATATCAAAACTATCGTCATTCAGGTCACCAATACTGTAGCAACCATTTTCATTGCCGAAAGTACCGGTTACGTCATCACAATTGTTATGACCCGAAACAATCGGCATACCCAACCGTTGTAACAGATCAGCTTCAGAAAAATTACTAAAATCACCACCCGCACCATCCATCATCACAGGACGCGCATAAATCGCCTGCGCCATGGTGGCACCTTGCAGAATATCCTGGCGTACGGCGTCGCGGTTGGCATCTTCCGCCGCCCCTCCGAATACGTTCATGGCAACCACTGTTGCGATTCCCACGAGTATCACTACCAATATCACGAGTAAAAGTTGCTGTTGACCCATTGTTATCTCCTTTTTGTTTGGTTCAGAGAGAGGCGCCGCCGGATTCCGGCCGTGACCTCCCCCATGTTTTTTGGTGTATTACCTTCTTCTTCCGTGCAAAATCTTTTCGTGTGGCACCGCAATATTAATATAGTCCGGCCGGCTTCCTCATAAACCGGCCTCAACCATGCGGCTCTGCCCGACTCATATCTATCCTATATTTATTAAGAGGAGTTCCCAGATACTCATTTGTTACACAATACTTTTACTTTTTTTAGCCTGGCATTAGTGACTAATATCCCTTTTCCGGTTAATATAAAACATTAAATTTCTCTAACAAGTTGTTTCGGCTTTTTTTTAACGTCAGGCAGGATCCGGCGTTAAAAAACAGGCGCTTGCCGTCTGCATATTTTCGGACCGTGCCGCCTCCCGTTCCGCCACCTACTGCGAGCCTTTCCATTAGCTCGTAAACCGGCGGCGTCTTTTGCAAACCGGAACATCCCTCCATACCCGCCGGCAACATGACCGGCCTCTCCGCCTCTGCCGAAGCAGTACCGGCCGCCAGGCCCGGTCACCCGGCCTGCTCGTCCAGCACTTTCCGCAACACTTCCACCGCGGTGGCAAGGTCTTCCTTCGATATCACCAGCGGCGGCACAAACCGGATCACATTCACCGACGCCGCATTGGTCAGCACGCCATACTCGGCCATCTTTTTCATCACCGGACCGCCATCCACCGTGAGCTCCACGCCCACCATCAGGCCCTGCCCGCGGATCTCTTTGACCAGCGAGTGCCCCTTCAGCTTCTCCCTCAACTGCTGCAGCAGGTAAGCGCCCTTCCCGGCGGCCTGCTCCACCAGTCCGTCCCGCTCAATAGTCTTCAGCACCGCCAGGGCCGCGGCGCATGCAAGCGGGTTGCCGCCGAACGTGGTTCCGTGCTCGCCCGGCTTCAGGCTGGAAGCCACCTCGTCGGTGGCAAGAATGGCACCGATCGGCACACCCCCGCCCAATCCCTTGGCCAGGGTCATGATATCGGGTTTGACGCCGCTGTGCTCGCAGGCGAACATGGCGCCGGTCCGGCCGATCCCGCACTGGATTTCGTCGAAAATCAGCAGCGCGCCGTGCTCATCACATTTTTTTCGCGCATAGCGCAGAAAATCCGGGTCTGCCGGACGAATTCCCCCTTCGCCCTGTATCGGCTCGATGATGACGGCAGCCGTATCACCATCCACGTGCTCGTCCAGCGCTTCGCGGCTGTTGAACGGGATCTGGCGGAAGCCCGCCGGCATCGGCTCAAAGCCCCGCTGGTATTTCTCTTTCCCCGAAGCGATTCCGGCGATGGAGCGGCCGTGAAAGCACCCCTCCATGGAGAGGATGGGACCCTTGCGCCCCTTGGTGTTGGCGACTTTACGCGCAGTCTTATAGGCTCCCTCGATGGCCTCCACCCCGCTGTTGCACAGAAATACACGATCCAGGCCGCTGATCCCCGCCAGTTTTTCGACCAGCCGGGCCGCCGTAACCGTAGAGTAGAAATTGGAGACATGGATCAGTTTCTCCGCCTGGTTCTTGACGGCATGGACCAGCATCGGGTGCGCGTGACCCAGGGCATTAACCGCGATGCCCGCCAGCATGTCGATATATTCTTTGCCTTCGGTATCCCAGACCCGGGCGCCCTTGCCGTGGCTCAGCGTAATGGGCAGCCGCTTGTAGGTGGGAAAATGATATTTTTGATCCAATGTCTGCACTTCGTTCATAACACTCCTTATCTGGCTAATTTTCATGAGTTCCTGAAACTACCAATTACCGGGCTAACAGACAATCGGCGATGCCGGCGGTACGATTTTTTCCGGTTGCGGCTCCTTCGTATCTTGCAATCCGTACCATCAACCGTTAAATCGTTACCTCCTGCGGCAGCATCCGTTCCGCACGGACTCCGGCCGGTGACACGTCCGGGAACCATGCCGCCGGTCCGCCGGCCCCGATCGGATACCGAAACCGCTTCTGCTGTTCCGGCCGTACAAACCGCGGCACACAACCCAATCCCGCATATCTGTTTCCTCACACCATACACAACCAGCCCCGATGAAGCACAATCCCGGTATTTTCATAAAAATCCGCATGATCGTCACGCTGATCTACATGCTGTTGCTGCTGCCGGTTCTCTGCGCAATCACGATTGTGGTGTCGATACTGACCCTCGGCCGCCTCAGCACCTTTCTCACCCACTGGATCGGATACATCATGGGGGCCTCCTCGCTTGCGGTCGCCGGAGTGCGTTTTAAAAAAGTGTACCACGGCGAGAAGCCAAAGGACCCGGCCATTTTCCTCATCAATCACAGTTCCACCCTCGACCTGTTCATTATCGTCTCCCTGTTCCTGCCGGGCATTCGCTACATCGCCAAACGGGAATTGCTTTACAATCCGTTTTTCTGGGTGCTCACGCGCTTTTCCGGCCAGATCATGATCGACCGCAAAGATTCGAGGAAATCGGTTGCGCAGCTCAGAGAGGCAGCCCGCTACGTCAAAAAGAACGGCAATTCGCTCTTTTTCGCTCCGGAAGGAACCCGTTCGGAAACCGGCGAAATCGCCCCTTTCAAATCGGGGGCGTTTCACATGGCGATGGATCTCGGATATCCCATCATCCCTATATATATAGAAGGCGCGTACGAGCTGTGCCCCGGGAAATCGCTGGTCACCCTGCCGGGAACGGTAACGGTGCACTTCCATCCGCCCATCGACTCCAGCCACTGGGAGAAAGGCAACATCCGCAAACACATTGAAGAGGTGCGGAACCGGTACCTGGAGTGGTCGGAAGTATACCGGTGACCTGCTGACGGTGCCAGGAGCGCTTGTCGGGCCGGCCAGCCGTGGCTGTCGCCATTTTGCAGCCATACTACCCCTAATCGCATATTATTAATTATTTTAAAAACCTTTTACAAAAAACTTCCAACCAATTGGAGTATTTTTCGTCCAAATGGTTGTTACCGTTACCGTGCATGCCGGTCATGCTACATACCTTACCGGCTGCAAACGCCTCCTGGAGCGCAATTTGCCGGGCCACTCCGGCTTTCCCGAATTCACCACCATGCAAATATCCATCCAAAAAAATCTCATTTCGTTACTTACCTTTGTCATGCTGCTTGTCCTGGCCGGCTGTTCCGGCAGCGATGAAAATGGCAACAACGGGTGGAACAATGCACGGCCTCCTACGGTGGAAGCGGTTCAGGTGGTTACCGGAAGCCTTCCGCTGGAAGAGACACTGACCGGGGTGGTGCGTGCACGCAATCAGGTGGACATCTATCCGGAAATCACGGCGCCCGTCACCGAGGTACTGGTCAACAACGGGGATTATGTGGAGCAAGGCCAGGTGCTGGTCAGATTGCGCGACAACGAAGCGCGCGAGCGGTTGCGACAGGCGGAAGCGGGGCACCAGATTGCCCGGGCCCAGGTCCGGCAGGCGGAAGCGCGGCTCAACCGGCAGCGGCTGGAACTGGAGCGGGTGCAGCAGCTGCACAGCCGGGAGCTCGAAACCGACGCCGCGCTGCAGAATCTCGAAGCGGAGGTGGAAGCCGCCGACGCCACCCTGGAGCTGAACATCGCCCAGATGAATCAGGCGGAGTCGGTGATCGATGAGCGCCAAAACGAACTTGAGAACACGGTAATTCGCGCGCCTGTAAGCGGCTATGTGGGGTTACGGAATGCCGAAATTGGTCAGCAGGCCAATCCGTCCACCCGGCTGTTCCAGATTGGCGACCCCGGCCAGATGAAGGTCGAACTGACCCTGACCGAAGCCATGACCGGCTATATCCGCTCCGGACATCCCGCTACCATCTCATCGCCCGGCAACGGCGGTGTGGTGGACGGCACCATCACCCGGATCTCCCCGTTCCTCAATCCGGTAACCCATACTACCACGGCGGAGATCGAGGTAGACAATCCCGATCGCATCCTCCGATCCGGCATGTTCGTGTCGGTGAACATCCGCTATGCCGAAAGCGAACGCTCCGTACTGGTGCCCAACAACGCGATCTACTACCACCCCGACCGCGGCCAAAACGGTATCTATGTGGCGGAAAGAACCGGCCAGGAACTTTTGTTTGATGGAGATGAGCCGCCGGACGAGCTGATCGGCCCGGCATCGGTACAATTTGTCCCCATCCAGATAGTAGCCCGCGGACGGCTGATCACCGGAGTTGAAGGGATTCCCCAGGACAGCTGGGTGGTTACGCTGGGGCAGAATCTGCTGGTCCGGGGTTCCGAGGAAGCCTATGTCCGGCCCGTTTCGTGGGATCACATCATCAATCTGCAGGAAATCCAGAGCCGTGACCTGTTTGATATCATCGAGCGGAAAATGGCCTCACAGGCCAGCAGCGACTCTGCCGAAGCCTGACGCGGAGCCGCGAGCCGCATTATCGGCCTCGCATGCTGCCGCGCCCATCCATCGTTTTCCAATAACGCACAAATGCCATGTCCATAACCGAACGTTCTGTCGCCAGGCCGGTAACCACGATGATGGTCTTTTTGATCGTCATCACCCTCGGCACCCTCGGTTTCCGCTACCTGCCCATCGACCTTCTCCCCCCTATTGAATACCCGCAGCTCACGGTCGCGGTATTCTACAGCAACGTGGGTCCGGAGGAGATGGAACAGCTGGTCACCGAACAGGTCGAAAACTCCCTGGCCGGCATCGCCAACGTCGAACGATTGACTTCGCGCTCGTCGGAAGGCAGCAGCTGGGTAACACTCAACTTCTCCCAGGGCACCAATATCGACGAGGCCACCAACGATGTGCGCGCATCCCTGGACCGCCTGCGCAACAACCTGCCGGAGGACGCCGACCCGCCGCGGATCTGGAAATTCGACCCGAACGATGCCCCGATTGTGATTGTAGGCGCCCGGTCGGCGCGCGAACTCTCGGAACTGACGCGCATCCTGGAACGGGACGTCACCAAGAATTTTGAACAGATTCCCGGAGTGGGTGCCATCGATATCTGGGGCGGTATTTACCGCGAGATACAGATCGACCTGATCCGCGAACGGCTGATCTCCAGCGAACTGACCGCCGCCGATGTGGTCCAGGCCATCGGCCGCGAAAACATAACCCTGCCCGGCGGCAACGTGAAAGACGGACTGAGCGATCTCTACGTGCGATCGCTTGGAGAGTACGAACGTGTCGAGGACATAGCGCAGACCGTGATTACAATCGTCGACGGCGCACCGATTCGTATCGGCGATGTGGCCAATGTCCGCGAAGGGTACCAGGATATCTGGCGCTATATCGAAATCGACGAGCAGCCGACCATCCGTTTCGGCATACGGAAACAGACCGGCGCCAATACGGTGGCCGTGGCGGAGGGCATCCGGAGCGAGGTGGACCGCATCAACCGGACACGCTCCGACCTTGAGCTCCGCATCATCACCGATCAAAGCGATTTCATCCAGTCGTCGATCGACAACGTGCGGAACGCCGCGCTTTGGGGCGGCATCCTGGCGATCATAGTGCTTTTTGCCTTCCTCCGGAACGGCTCGACCACCCTCATCATCGGCATCTCCATCCCCATCTCCATAATCGCCACCTTCGCACTGCTCTATTTCGGCGGACTCACGCTCAACCAGATGAGTTTCGGCGGATTGGCCCTCGGCGTCGGACTGATTGTCGACAACGCCATCGTGGTGCTGGAGAACATTGTCCGGCAGCGGCAAAACGGAAAATCCCGCAAACAAAGCGCGCTGATCGGTACCCGGCAGGTATCCGGAGCGATTGTCGCGGCCACGCTTACCACCTCTGTCATCTTCCTGCCGGTCGTTTTCATGCAGACCATCACCGGACTGCTGTTCCAGGAGCTGGCAATCGTCGTGGTGTTCGCGCTGCTCTGCTCCCTGGTTGTCGCCCTCACCCTGGTGCCCATGATGAGCAGCAAGATTCTGTCGGTCCAGCCGGACGATCCGGATCCCGACAAGCGGTCACGCTATCAGCGCATGTTTGAGAAGCTGGAAAACGGCTATGCCCACATGCTGGAGCGGGTACTGCAGCGAAAGCTGATTGTCTTTGGCGGGGTGCTGGTGCTTTTTGGTCTGGCTGTTTTCGGCTTCCGGACCATCCCCTACGAACTCACCCCCCAGGTGGACGCCGACGAGGTGCGCGTGCGAATGACCATGGCCGATGGAACCAATATCGCCGTCATCCACCAGTATCTTGAGGAACTGGACCAGATCGTGCAGTCGGTGGTTCCGCAGGATGAGGTGGTCTATTATTCCAAGGATGTGCGCAACGGCAATGGCCGCATTGACATAACCCTCCGTCCGCCCGACCAGCGGAGAATCGCCAGTGCCGATATCGCCGACGAACTGCGTGAAAAACTGCACGGGGTGATCCCGGGAGCGGACATCCGGGTTTCGGCCCGCTCGGGCCTGTGGGTGCTGCGCCGGGTGTTCGGCGGTGGCGGTGGCGGCGGAGACGACGACGGCGGCGAATCGCTACAAATTCAGCTGCGCGGCAACAACCTGGAGCAGGCGGCCCAGCTTTCCCGTGAATTGATAACCGTTCTGGAACGGCTGCCCGGCGTTACCGATGTCGAAACCGACCGTGGCGAAGGCAATCCGCAGCAGGACATCCGGTTCGATCGGGAGCGGATCTCCCGTCTGGGGATCGGAGTCAGTGATGTCGCCCGTGCCATTCAGACCAACATCGGCGGTACCCAGGCCGGCGTGTTCCGGGTGGATGCCGAGGAGTGGCCCATAACGGTGCGGCTGCGGCCTGAAGACCGGCTCTCCGCGCTGGATCTCGACAATATCTCCATCCGCAGCGCCAACGGTACCATCCTGCCGGTCTCGTCGGTGGCCAGTCAGGAGTACACCCGCATGCCGGAGAATATCAACCGGGTGAACAACCAGCGGGTCACCTACATCACCGCAAACCTGGAGAGCGGGGTAGCCCTGGGCGACGCGGTGGCCAGGATGGAAGAAGCTCTGGCGGAATTCCCGATGCCGGACGGTTTTTCGGTCTATTTCGGCGGCGAGTACGAGGAACAGCAGCAGGCGCAGCGCGACTTCACCCTCTCCATTATTATGGCTCTGGTTTTGATCTACATGGTGATGGCAGCGCAATTCGAGCGGTTCATTGATCCGCTGATTGTCATGTTTTCGGTGCCGCTGGCACTTATCGGGGTTGTTCCCGCACTCCTGCTCACCGGCACCACCCTCAACATGCAGAGCTTCATGGGAATGGTGATGCTGATCGGCATTGTGGTCAACAACGCGATCGTTCTGGTCGACTACATCAACCTGATGAGGCGCGAGCAAGACCTCCCGCTCTACCGGGCGGTCGTCGAAGCGGGCAAACTGCGCCTGAGGCCCATCATGATGACCACCCTTACCACCATTCTGGCCATGGTTCCCCTGTCGCTGGGTACCGGTGCCGGAGGCGAAATCCAGGCATCCCTGGCCCGCGTGGTGATCGGCGGCCTCGCCGTATCGTCCCTCATCACCCTTGTATTCATTCCGGTGGTGTATGTATCGGTGACTTCCGCCTTCGACCGACTGCGCAGCTGGCTCGGTTCCTGGAAAAGCGAGCAAGAGGCCGATCCCGCCGCCGCGACATCCCTGCCCGATTGAGTCTTGCGGCAGGGCCGTCATCCCCATCCACAGCTCTGTTAGTTCCATGCGCTCCCCGGATTTCCCCTTCCGGCAGAACAGAATCCGGGCCGACGGAACATCCCTGCGCAAGCGTCTGTTATAGACATAGCCAACTGTCCATTCCATTATTTTGCAAAAACGGAGTTATTCTATGAAAAAACCGATCATCGCAGGAATAGGGGAAGTGTTATGGGATGTGTTTCCGGAGTACAAACGGGCCGGCGGCGCTCCCGCTAACGTGTCGTTTCATGCGACCATGCTCGGCAACCGCGGGGTTCCCGTGAGCCGCGTCGGCAACGATGAGGACGGAACCGAGCTGCTCAATGTTTTAAAATCCTGCGGACTCGACACCACATTTATTCAGGAAGATGACCGGGTGCCCACGGGAACGGTGGAGGTCACCATGACCAACGGCGAAGCCTCCTACGATATTCCAGAAGGCGTGGCATGGGATCGTCTGTCGCTTACCTCTGAGCTTCAGGATCTGGCCCGCGAAGCGGATGCCGTCTGTTTCGGAACACTCGCCCAAAGAAACGATGTCACCCGGCGGACCATCCGTGAGTTTATCAACCTGACCTCCGGCGACTGCCTCAAAATCGCCGACATCAATCTTCGTGCACCCCACTATTCCGAAAAAGTGATTCTGGAAACACTGGAAATGGCCGATGTGGTGAAACTGAATCAGGACGAATGGAGCCATATCGGGGAGATGTTCGGGGTAACGGACCTGAAAAGCTGGCTGTTCAACGAGAAAGGGGTTCGCATTCTCTGCCTGACCAAGGGCAGGGAGGGAGCGGAGCTGATGACTCCCGAACAGCATCTGGTGGAGCCCATCCATCCGGTAGAAAATTCCAGCGGCGACTCCGTTGGCGTCGGAGATGCATTTACCGCTTCCCTTACTCATCATTTATTGCGAAATTCCCCGTTGGATGTCAGCCTGTCGGTCGCCAACAAGTACGCCGCCCAGGTTTCCGCTCGAAAAGGGGCCATGCCCGAGCTTCCATCCGCCATCATCAATTCCCTAACCTGACAGATCACCTCTTTTTTACATGGCATTAAAAACCTGGAATCCCAGATCGGTCTCGCAGTATATTCCGCTCACTATCTCACGGGAAGCGTGGAAAGCGGGCGACAAGCGGGCGCTCATGAAACGGGATATCCTGAATCGATACGAACAGCATTACCATCGCTATCCGTATTTGAAGAACCGAATCCGGAAAAACTTCGACGATTTCTGGCGGTTTTACACCACGATCTACGGTGACGGCTACGAGCAGCAGCACTGGATAATCCGCCTGTTCAATTCCATCCTTCAGGGTCTGCAGGACCGGAAGAAGGACATGCGGGAGCTCGATCTGGAGCGTGAAAAGAATCCGCTCTGGTTTCAAAGCGAAGAGCTGGTGGGCGGTGTGTTGTATGTCGACCTGTTTGCCGGCGACCTGAAAAAACTGCGCGACAAGATCCCCTACCTCAAGGAGCTGGGCATCAACTTTCTGCATCTGATGCCCCTTCTCAGGCCGCGGGACGGCCTCAATGACGGCGGGTATGCCGTGCAAAATTACCGCGATGTGGACCGCCGCCTCGGAACCTACGACGACCTGCGCAAAACATCACGCATGCTGCATAACGAGGGCATCAACCTGGTGCTGGATTTCGTGATGAACCACACCGCCAAGGAACACGGCTGGGCCCAGGCGGCCATGAGCGGCCACCCCCGCTATCAGAAGTTCTACCACATGTTCGACGACCGGAGCATACCCGACATGTACGAACAGCACCTGATCGAGGTGTTCCCCGATTTCGCACCCGGCAACTTCAGTTATTACCCGCAGATCGACAAATGGGTGTGGACCACGTTCTATGAGTTTCAGTGGGATCTGAACTACGCCAATCCCGACGTGTTTCACGCCATGTTTGATGAGATGGTGCACCTGATCAACACCGGAGCCGACTGCCTGAGGCTGGACGCGGTCCCCTATCTGTGGAAAAAGCTGGGCACGCACTGCCAGAACCAGGACGAAGCGCACCATCTGCTGCAGGCCTACCGCGCACTGCTCCGCATCATCTCTCCGGGAGTATTATTTAAAGCGGAGGCGATTGTGGGTCCGGAGGAAATCGTTCGCTATCTGGGCATCAACGGATTCGAAGGCAAAGAGTGCGACCTTGCCTACAACGCCACGCTGATGTCGCATGTCTGGCATGCGCTGGCATCCGAAAACACCCATCTGCTGCGCACTGCGCTCAAAAGCCTGCCACGGGCCCCGAAAAACACCTCCTGGGTCAATTATATGCGGTGCCATGACGATATCGGGTGGGGGATTTCGGATGAATTCGCGGGCGCGGTCCAACAGAACGGACACGACACCCGTATGTTCTGCACCGATTTCTACACGGGCAAGCTGGCCGGCAGCTACGCCGAAGGGTACGCCTTTCAGCGTGATTACTACTCCGGTGAAGCCCGGGTATCGGGTACCATGGCGTCGCTCTCCGGGCTGCAGAAGGCCATGGTCGAGGCCGAAGACCTTGGGATCGACGATGCCGTAAAGCGCATTATGCTCATCAACAATATTATCTTCAGCTGGAAGGGCATCCCCCTGATTTACATGGGCGATGAGATCGGACAGACCAACGAGTACCGCTATCTCTCCAACCCTCTGAAGATGCGAGACAACCGCTGGGTTCATCGTCCGGCTATGGACTGGGACAAGGTCGAGCTGCGCAACATGCCCGGCACCATCGAACACCGCCTGTTCAATGAGTTTCGCAAACTGGTCGATTCGCGGAAGAAAACCAGAGCCATCCACGGCTCGTCATCCGACCATCTGCTGATCCTGGATATCGACTCTGTGTTTTGCTTTGAACGGCATTGCGGTGACGACAGCGTGCTTTTTCTCTCCAACTTCTCCAGGGAGCCCGTGCACATCCCGACCTCCATCCTTCCGGACGAGTGGAAACGCCGGGTGTATTATGATCGCTTCTCGGGTCGCACGCTCCATTTCAGCTTTGATGAAATCGTCATGGAGCCGTATGGCTTTTACTGGCTGGCGCCCACCGACCTTCAGCCCGCCATCGAAGCCGAGAACACTATTATAGATGTACTGGTGGAAACGGTTATGGGTGAGCAGGTGTATCTTGTTGGAAATATCCCTGAACTGGGCGCCTGGAATCCCGACAAGGCGATTGGTCCGCTCGACCCCTCCTCCTACCCCACCTGGGAGATACAGCTCAAACTCCCGGCAAACACCTATTTCGAATTTCAGTGGATCAAAAAGCGGAATGGAAGCATCCTGGAATGGGCTCCCGACAAATACTGGATGAAGAGCGGGGACGAAATTTCGTACATATAGGCCGGCAATCCGCAGCCCCTCAAGAGCAGACAGGATAAAAGGCGCAGCTTCTTTTTGGCTGCCATATCATCCTGCACCCGACTGCAGGCTTATCAAAATTGAGAAACTGCCGATAATAGAGAGACGTTTCGTAGATGCCCAATATAGCCGCTGCCCCCTGCCAGCCCCGCCATGTTATCCAACTTTGCTTCTCCAACAGCACAGACCACGGTACAACCTGCCGAAGGAGTTCCGGCTATCGCAGGCATCCATCCATACCAGCAGCGGGGACTTGCGGCGGCATTCCGATTGCCGGAAGATGGCACTCTGACCGACGACAAAGAAGATAAACAGGAGCAGCAGACAGAAGAGACTGAAAACGAAGGGCGATTGCTGCCCGGTACTCCGGAGATATTTCACCTTTTAATGGATGACCGGTTCCGGGAGCTGGTGGACTTTTTTCTGACTCCGGGTCATCAGGAGATCATGTACATCATTGCCGGTTTCAGAGAGGAGAGACAACTCTCGGGACTTTCACTTTTTCGTCCGCAACTCATCAGAGAGGAGTTGCTGGACCAGGTCAGGCACCGCATGTATCTGAACGCCATTGAAAAATCGCCGCTTAAGACCGGCAGACAATTTTATACAGTGATATAGGGAGGGATTAGAAGTTCTGGCTGGATTCGCTGCTGCTAAGCGGCAGGTGCAGCGAAAAACGGGAGCCCTCTTCAACTTCGCTTTCCAGGGTGATGCGTCCGTTCATTTGTGCGGCGAAGTGAGTGCTTATGTAGAGCCCGAGACCGGATGAGCTTTCGTTTTCGGTACCACAGAGATGCAGTTTCTTATCCGGGCGGAAGATATCCTTGAACGACTCTCGGGGGATTCCCAATCCGTTATCGGCTACAATGATCCTGGCTTCGGCATCATTGTTCTCCACGCTGACGGTTATTTCTCCGCCCCTTGAGGTATATTTGATGGAGTTTGTAATCAGGTTGAACAGAATTCGTTTCAATCGGGAGAGGTCGGCAGAAACATAGACCGGCTGGCTGGTCTGGATGCACTCAAGCTTGTGCTCTTTTGCAAGTGCCGCGCCCTCCATCACATCACAAACATCACGCACCACCCAGTTGAGGTCCACATCCAGTGCGATATAATCCTCGTATTCATCCTGTTTTCCCATTTCCCGTACCTGCTGCAAGATACTGGAGATATCTTCGACACCGCTTTTGATCTTGGACCGATACCCGGCAAGCTGTTCGAGATCGGCGTTGGTATTGAGGCAGAACTTCATCAGATCGAGATACCCCTTTATGGCATTGAGCGGCGACATCAGATCGTGAGTAGTAAGCCTGAGTACACTTTTCCGGGCATCCGACTCCTGCTTGAGTTTGCGGTGGCGGCACGATAATTCCTCCATCTGGCGGAGCAATTGATATACCGGCGAGGTCTCCTCATCCACTTCCCAAAAAAACCGATCAAACTCAAGATCCCCGGATAAGATCCTGTTTCTCATTTGCTGACTGATTTTCCGCTCTTTCATGGGCACTTGAATAAGCCGGTAGCTGATCTGATGGCAACACACAATATTACTTCACCCCACTGCCGGGTCACCTTTCCATTAGACAGGAGGCCGTGTCCTGACATTACAGACTGAAACGGCATGCGACAGAATACCTGGATAACAGTTCTGACCGGATGTGAAAACTACAAAAAACAAAGGTCAAATCCCAACAGTCAAATAGTGTAAAAACCACTCTGAATTTGTCGAATTTTACGAAAAAACAGCACTCAGCCATTGCAGAATGAGTAGTATCCACAGCTGTGGATAACCATGAAATCGAAAAAAAATTTAAGATGGAAAAACGCGACTCGATAACTGGGGTAAATCAACATTGAAACAGTCGGGCAGCAGGCTCGGCAACGCAGCACCGTTTCAATGAATATTGGGCAAACCACTTAAATTGGGCAAATTTAACACACAACAACCGGGGAAGAATTATGTCAACTTTTGGAGATATCAACCGCGTAAATACGAATATTCAGTCGCTGGATTCCCAGCTTTCACTGAACCGGATCAACCGGGGAATAGCAGAGAATCAGCTGCGAATGTCAACCGGCCTCAGGATCAACCGCGCCGAAGACGATGCCGCCGGGTACTCCATCGCAACCAAACTGAACAGCCGCGTTACCGGCCTCAACCAGGCCTTGCAGAATGTAGGTGACGCCAAGTCCATTCTCGACATTGCCGAAGCCAGCTTCGACACCATTATGGATAACCTGATCGAGATGAAGGGTCTGGCTACCCAGGCCGCCAGCAACGCGCTTGGCAACGAAGAGCGTGTATATATCGGTGAGCAGATAGGCGGACTCGCCGACGATATCAATGAAATCGCCAATCAGACCGTATTTCAGGATTTCGACCTGCTCAACGGAGAGGACGGAGGCTATACCGGTGATCTCAGTCTCACCTTCCAGGTGGGTGAACGCGTCAACGACACGCTCACCAGTACCATCAGTGCTGTGAATGTTTCCACGCTGTTTGATACTACCGGCGACAATGTCATGGGCTTCACCGCCGGTGCCGAGGGCACGGCTACCGCCATCGGAAACATTACGATCAATACAACGGAAAGCGTTCAGGGCCGATTGGTATTCAACAGTAATCCCGATGGTAGCGACATCTCCGCCGAATCGGATGATTTCCGGGCCTTTCTGGGAGCCATCGACCAGGCGATTGACCGCATGTCGGAGCGTGTCAACCAAATAGGTATCACCCAGTCGTCGCTGAGTGTGCGCGAGGTGACCCTTTCACAGGGCATTAGCGCCAACCAGTCTGCGGTAAGCCGGATCATGGACACCGACTTTGCCAAGGAACAGAGTGAGTCCGTGAGGCTCCAAATCCTGCAGCAGACCGCTACCTCGGCCCTGGCACAGGCCAATATGGGTCCGCAGTCGGTTCTCGGATTTCTTGGGTAAGTTTTAATATATCCCCCCCGCGGATGAAGCATACGGGATCACGCCCAATATCCCTTTCCGGCAACGGAAAACTTCATCCGATCAGCCCTCCGGTCATAGCCGGAGGGCTTTTTTTTTATATAAAACTGGCTTTTTGCCTCAAACCCTCTCTTCCAGGATCGATTGCACCTCCCTTCTCAGTTATCGTGTAAATCACTAGAAAATAACACCCTTAAATAAGGTTAAAGAAGCTTAATAAAACATGTAACATTAATTTTTTCTAATAAAAATTTAAGATTAAAAAGCCTGCTTCGATAAGTGGGGTAGCGAACAATCGCATTAGTTCAACCATTTCGCTAATCCAAACAAACCAAGGAGTACCCTATGTCAAGCTTTGGTGATCTTAACAGAGTGAATACCAATATTCAGTCGATGGATTCACAGCTTTCGCTGAACCGCATCAACCGCGGTTTGGCTGAAAACCAGCTTCGTATGTCGACCGGTTTGCGGATCAACCGCGCCGAAGACGATGCCGCCGGCTATTCTATTGCAACCAAATTGAACAGCCGTGTCGCGGGCCTGGACCAGGCCCTGCAAAACGTGGGTGACGCAAAGTCCGTTCTGGACATTGCCGAATCCAGTTTCGATACCATCATGGACAACCTGATCGAAATGAAAGGCCTGGCTACCCAGGCGGCCAACGATACCCTCGGTGACACCGAGCGGGGATACATTGGCGATCAGATCAAGTCGTTGGGTGATGATATCAACGAAATCGCCAACCAGACTGTCTTCCAGGACTTCGACCTGCTCAACGGTACCGGCAACACCGGTTCGCTGAGCCTGACCTTCCAGGTCGGTGAGCGTGCTGATGATACGCTGGTAACAAATATATCCGCAGTGAACGTCGGCCAGTTGTTTGCCGGAAGCACTTCCGGAACTGCTAACCTCGGTGCCGCTACCAGTGGCGGCGGCGGTGTTGCGGATGGTGCGGCGATCACCGCTACCAGTGCCGGTTCCTCCGAACAGGGCGCATTGGCGTTCCATGATGATGTCACATCGGCCGACTTCCGGTCCTTCATCAGCGCCATTGACAGTGCCATTGACGGCATGTCCGAGCGTGTGAACGACATTGGTATCGCCCAGTCGTCGCTGAGTGTGCGTGAAGTGACCCTTTCGCAGGGCATCAGCGCCAACCAGTCTGCGGTAAGCCGGATCATGGACACCGACTTTGCCAAAGAGCAGAGCGAGTCCGTGCGGCTCCAGATTCTTCAGCAAACCGCAACCTCTGCGCTTGCGCAGGCAAATATGGGACCGCAGTCGGTCCTTGGGTTTCTGGGATAACCTGGATAGCCAGGAATATCGTGAAGAACTGGTAAAAGATATCTGGAGAAACCTGATTCGTGACCCCTCCTATCCATATGGGGGAAACGATGACGGTTACACTCCGGATGACAAATGAAAAGCCTTTCAGGTCCTGCTTGAAAGGCTTTTTTTTGTTAAAAAATTAATTAGAAGTCAAGAAAAAATTTAATCTGGCGCAGACTCGCCCGATAACCCTGTTAACATTGGAAATAGTGAGATCCGCTCATCGATCCAAAACCTTAAATCAGATCTAAACAAGGAGCACATTATGTCAAGCTTTGGTGATCTTAACAGAGTGAATACCAACATTCAATCGTTGGATTCACAGCTTTCGCTGAATCGCATTAACCGCGGTTTGGCTGAAAACCAGCTGCGTATGTCGACCGGTTTGCGGATCAACCGCGCCGAAGACGATGCCGCCGGCTATTCTATTGCAACCAAATTGAACAGCCGTGTCGCGGGCCTGAGCCAGGCTCTGCAAAACGTGGGTGACGCAAAGTCCGTACTGGATATTGCCGAATCCAGTTTCGATACCATCATGGACAACCTGATCGAAATGAAAGGCCTGGCTACCCAGGCGGCCAACGACACCCTCGGCGATACCGAGCGGGGCTACATTGGCGAGCAGATCAAGGCGTTGGGTGATGATATCAACGAAATCGCCAACCAGACCGTCTTCCAGGACTTCGATCTGCTCAACGGATCGGATAATACCGGTAACTTGACACTGACCTTCCAGGTCGGTGAACGGGCCGAAGATACCCTGCAAACTGAAATCAATGCCGTCAATGTCGGTCAGCTCTTCACCAGCGGCTCCGATGTGAATCTTGGCGCTTCTTCCGGTGGAGCTACCGCCGGTGGTGCTGCCATTCAGGCAACCGCTGCAACAGCCGGCAGTCAGGGCTCACTGATGTTTACGGCTGGTACCGGGGCCAATGCTCCCGCAGCAAACTCCGCCGACTTCCGGGCCTTCATCAGCGCAATCGACAGTGCGATCGACAGCATGTCCGAGCGTGTGAACGACATCGGTATCGCCCAGTCATCACTGAGTGTGCGCGAAGTGACTCTTTCTCAGGGCATCAGCGCCAACCAGTCTGCGGTGAGCCGGATCATGGACACCGACTTTGCCAAGGAGCAGAGCGAGTCCGTGAGATTGCAGATCCTGCAGCAAACCGCGACTTCGGCCCTGGCGCAAGCCAATATGGGTCCGCAGTCCGTGCTCGGATTCCTCGGCTAAACCGACGGATCCAAATACCGAACCATTCCGGCCGGCACCGTTATCTCCTGCCGGCGGCCTTCGAAAGCCGGGTGTCATCGCGACATCCGGCTTTTTTTATGATATGAACCCGGCGTGAATAACCAGAGAGACGAATCGTATCACATCGCCACCGCTCTTTTTCCAGAAGCATCCAAACCGATCCTCGCCACCCTCAGCTAACCCGTTAATAATCTGATATTTCCTGCATATTGTGCTTCTGTGGCCGATTTTTCTCAAGAACCGCATGGTAGCATCCGATATATATGGGAACTATCAGACACAGTAAAGCGGCACAAATCCACTATTAACTCTTCAAATCAAAGATATAGATATGTCCACTTTTGGAGATCTGAACAGGGTCAGTACCAATATTCAGTCATTAAACTCACAGCTTTCTCTGAACCGTATCAACCGTGGCCTGGCCGAAAACCAGCTGCGCATGTCGACCGGCCTTCGGATCAACCGCGCCGAAGACGATGCCGCCGGCTACTCTATTGCCACCAAATTGAACAGCCGTGTCACGGGCCTGAGTCAGGCTCTGCAGAACGTGGGTGACGCCAAGTCGGTACTGGATATTGCCGAAT
>JARULB010000010.1 GCA_029688905.1 Balneolales bacterium ANBcel1
AAAAATCATTACTTATGAAAGTAAATATCAGCAAAGGAAAGGATTTCATCCTTGTATGGTCGAAAGGTAATGTCGATTTATACATAAAGCCAACGGGCAACTACGAAACGGCATATCACGACCTCAGGGACGAAGACCTCAGAATCCTGAAAGGACTTTGGAACCACCTTCAGTCCATGCGCAGACGAATGGAGTTTGCGGAACTTGAAAAAGGCATTGAAGAAGTGATACGCGCACTGGACACAATTATTGATGAGCGCAAGTCACGTTGACGGGTAGAAGCTAATAAACGCTGAACCGGATTCAGATTTCATCATTCGTTATGAAAGGTCCCAGGGCCGCTCTGCCCTGACAGGGCCACTGTTTCACAAAACCGACGCATCAAAATAGTCGCAAATTCGTCGGTGTTCGAAACATCCGTGTGTCCGGATAAACTTTTTGGGAGTAGCGATCCGGTGACCAGGGACAGTCCGCCGGCGCATTCCTAGAAAGGAATTGTCACTGATCGGCCAGCCGGTATTTCCCCAAAAAAAACGCCATATGGTAGGGAGGTCGTCGGATAAACCGACCGCACCGTTGGGCAATACCCGAAATACAGCGCCATGATGAGAAAAAAAAATGCGCGTAAAAAAGCGGTTTTTCTTAATAAAATGCGCATTTTTACACAAAAAGACTAAATAATTTAATCGTATTATTGCTTTGGGCATAAAATGTTAATATAATTCCCCGGTCATCTTGTAAACATTAATCAGACCGAGGAGTTACTTATGAGGAAGATGTACACACGTAAGGTTCTTTTATTCACCCTTGCACTGGGGCTGTTGCCGGTGATGCCGGCGGCGGCGCAGGTCAATCTGGATCTGGATATCATGAGTCGTTTTGTGTGGAGGGGCGCGGAATTTGGCGGTTCTCCCAGTATCCAACCGGGGCTTTCATACACGATTGGCGGTCTTGAGGTCGGGACCTGGGCAGCGATCGCCACAACAGGAGATCCGGACGGCTACGAAGTCGACTGGTTTGCAGCCTACACGTTCGGGACCGATGCCGGTGATTTTACCGTCAGTATTTCGGATTATTCGTTTCCGGTACCGGGCGAGGACTATTTTAGTTCGGATGCCCATTTTGTGGAGGCCGGACTTGAGTATTCGGGAATCGCTGGCACACCGTTTTCGCTGTTCGGGGGGGTGTTTCTCACAGACAATGACAACAATTCCGTCTACCTGGAGCTGGGTTACGATGCCGATCCCATCCACCTGTTCTTCGGTATGACACCGGCCGAGTCGGATATGTACGCAACGTCCGGACCCGCTGTGATCAACGTGGGATTTGGTTCGGGCAGGACTGTCCAGGTTTCCGATACCTTCAGTTTCGACATCTCTTATGATGTCATCCTGAATCCCTATGCAGAAGATCTCTTTTTTCTTGTTGGGATCAGTTTCTGATCTTCAGACGTCACTTTTGGGTTGATACCCGGTCTACGACCCGCCATTTCGGCATTTCGGCGGACACAGACACAGCAGTGATATAGCAATATGATACATTGAGGTCAATGAGAGGGGGTGGTGTCCGATGTCGGACGCTTCCCCCTTGTCATTTTTTGAACAGGTTTGACAGGATGAACCATATGTTCTCCTTCCGCTCTCTGAGCCGCCGGCTGAAATAGGGCAGCCACATTACACCATAAGGTACATAAACGCGAACCTTGTACCCCTCACTGACCAGCTGCTCGCAGGTATTGAGCCGGAGTCCGTACAGCATTTGAAATTCGATGCGCTCTTTCGGAATGTTATTCTCTGAAATGTGCTTGCGGGTCCATTCAATCAACTGGTCGTCATGGGTCGCTATCCGGGTAAACGGGGTGGAAGCGATCAGCCGGGCCGCGTATTCTTTGAAAACCGCCCGGATGTCAGCCATGTTCTGATAGGCTATCTGTGACGCCTCCTTGTAGGCACCCTTGCATAACCGCACATCCGCGTTAAGTTCGGCCAGCTTGTCAATGTCTTCCCGTGTTCTGTGAAGATAGGCCTGTATTACGATACCGACATGATCCCCGAACTGTTCTTTTGCCTCATGGTAGATGTCGAGGGTTTGCTGTGTGTAAGCCGACCCTTCCATATCAATACGCACAAATTGACCGTGTTTCCGGGACTGTTCCAGCAGGGTGAACAGGTTATCTCTGCAATACTGTGGATCGATATCCAGCCCCATCATGGTCAATTTAACAGAAATGGTGGCATCAAGGCCGGCCTCGTTGATTTCATCCAGCAGCTTGCAATAACTCCGGGTTGTTTCCTCAGCCATCGATCGATCAGTGACATTTTCACCGAGCAGGTCCAGTGTCACGGCGATACCTTTATCATTCAACTCTCTGACCTTGGGGGCTGTTTGGGAAAAGTCTTCTCCGGCCACGAACCGCCTGGCAATAAAAAACGGTAATCTCATCCTTTGACTGATTGCAGTGTTAGTAAATGGTTTGTGCATGACAACTATGACAACAACCACGCTTTTTGCCCGACAGGGTGCCTGATGCATGGGGGTAACGCTGCGGTCAAAATACGCAGGGATACTTAAAAAAAAAGCCGGGTAAACCGATAAACGGCTACAGACCGTCATCATGTTCTCATTCCACTGTCGGAATAAGTCGCCATGTTGCGGGTTTGAAATGGATCAGCCATATAGGCAACCGGGGACCGGCCGGGAAGCCGAAACCTGCCACGGTGGACACCATCTGACTATCTTGTAGCAGATTTGAGGAATTCTTATATTGGGCGCTTCCGATTGAGCCGTTTCAAGGAATCAAAAAATGAAGGCAGTGCGCAGGATGATCGGTGCGCATTACATCTAATCGTCGAAAATGGACTTTTTTTCGCTTGCACTAATTATAGTTTTTGTTCTTCTGAGCCTGTCGCTCCTGCTGTCACTTATCAGGGTTATTGTTGGCCCAACATTGCCGGATCGAGTTGTTGCGCTTGATCTTATCGCGTTTATCGTAATCAGCCTGATCGCTGCATATTCCATCTCATCAGGTCATCCTGTCTATCTTGATGTTGCTATCGTACTGGCGCTGATTGCATTTCTTGGAACCATCGCTTTTGCCCGGTATGTAGTGCAGCGGGTTGAGAAAACCGAAAAAGAGGGAGAAAATGCTTGAATTTGTAGCAGGTGTCCTGTTGATCGGCGGCGGTTTTTTTGTGCTTGTTGCGGCGGTTGGCGTATTGCGCCTTCCGGATATTTTGATGCGCATGCACGCCTCAACCAAAGCCGGAACACTAGGTGCCGGACTCATACTGCTGGCTGTTGCTTTTACTTATGGTGAACTTGGAATCGTGTCCAGAGCGGTTGCAACTATTGTTTTTATCCTTTTAACGGCTCCCGTAGCCGCCCACGCCATCGGGCGTGCCGCTTACAAGTCCGGTATTCCTTTCTGGAAAGGAACGGTAATCGATGAACTGGAAATATATTATGGCAAGTCCAAAAAAAGTGCAGCGAAACCGGAGAGTAACAGCCAGGACGACTGACTCAGCCTGCCAGACATACCTGTTTTGTGATGAAAGCTTACAACCGTCGTTTCAATCCTTTATTTATGTGTAACATGCTTTTCAGTTCGGGTGCCGTTATACCCGCAGCAACTGGGGCCCTTGCCACCAGGAGGCAGTCATGCTAATTGTCATCGGACTGATTTTTCTCGTTGCTCTGCTGTCGCCGGGAATCCATCGCATTCTGCAGGAAAAAACCGGATGGTTCCTGGCGCTGCTGCCCCTCGGAAGTTTTATCTACCTCCTTTCCTGGCTGCCGGAAATCGCTGCCGGCGGGACAGTGGCCCAGTCGACGACATGGGTTTCCATGGAGTTTTTCGAGGTAAATCTCGCTTTCTATCTCGACGGGCTGAGCCTCATGTTCGGCCTTATCATTACCGGAATCGGTACATTTATTGTCCTCTACGGCAGTGGATACCTGGGCGGTGATGCCTATCTGCCACGCTTTTACATCGCCATCCTGCTTTTTATGGGATCCATGCTCGGGGTGGTTCTGGCGGACAATCTCATCAGCATCTTTGTTTTCTGGGAACTGACCAGCTTCACTTCCTATCTGCTGATCGGCTTCAGCCATGAGCAGGAAAACTCCAGAAAAGCCGCGCTTCAGGCTTTGCTGGTGACCGGTATCGGCGGTCTCGCCCTTCTGGGGGGAATGGTGCTGATGGGCTATGCCTCCGGCCACTGGGAGGTATCGGCTCTGCTTAATGAAGGTGATATTATCCGGGAGCACCCCCACTATCTTGCCATCCTTCTGCTGGTATTGGCTGGTGCATTCACAAAATCGGCCCAGTTCCCCTTCCATTTCTGGCTTCCGGGCGCGATGGCGGCACCCACGCCGGTCAGCGCCTACCTGCACTCCGCCACCATGGTAAAAGCCGGTGTCTATCTTCTTGCCAGGATGCACCCGGTTCTGGGCTTCACCGAAACCTGGATGATCCTTGTGGGAGGATTTGGCCTGGCCACTCTCCTGATTAGTGCCTGGCTGTCTTTGAGCTTCACCGATCTGAAACAGATTCTGGCCTACTCAACAGTGATGGCGCTCGGAACAATGATGATGCTTATAGGCCTTGGTACCGAAATAGCCATGCAGGGGCTGGCGGTCTATATCCTTTCCCATGCCATGTACAAGGGTGCCCTCTTTATGGTGGCCGGCGCGATCGACCACGAAGCCGGGACCCGTGATGTCCGCAGGCTCGGCGGTCTTCGCGGACTCATGCCCATTTCCGCAGTTGCGGCAGGTCTTGCCGCTCTCTCCATGGCCGGCATTCCACCCCTTTTCGGCTTCATCGCCAAGGAACTGGTGTATGAAGCAGCCCTGGAATCTGCTCTGGCCCCGATTCTGTTCATTTCACTTGCCGTACTTGCCAATATGGCGATCGTTGCGGCATCGGCCATTGTGGTTCTCCGACCGTTCTTCGGCAAAGCTGTTGAAACGCCCAAAAAGGCGCATGAAGCCCCCCTTTCCATGTGGGCAGGGCCCCTGACTCTGGCTGTCCTTAGTGTGCTTTTCGGAGTGTTGCCGTTCCTGGTGGACAAAAGTCTGATGCTGCCGGCCGCCAGCGGCGTCTGGGGTGAACCGCTTGATTTTTATCTTTCGCTCTGGCACGGCATCAACCTGCCCCTGATTCTCAGTATTGCCACACTGGCGGGTGGCCTGCTGATTTACAAAGTCTGGGATCCCCTCAGGGAATCGGCTCCCATGAAAACCTACCAGGCAGGATTCGCCCATGTACCGGTCAAAGCCTATGAGGGTCTGGTAAACGGAATGCTCGGCCTGGCAGGGTGGCAGACACGGGTACTCCAGAACGGACTAATTTCCAACTACCTGCTAACCATCATCATAACAGCGGTAGTTGCCATAGGATATACTTTCCTGAGCCGGTCCGGGATCATTTTTAACCCGGACTTTTCGGATGTCCATGTGTACGAATGGACCCTGTCCCTGGCAGTGCTGGTTTCCCTCGGCATTATGCTTACATTCGGAAAATCGCGACTGACCATGATCGTGGCCGCCGGTATTGTCGGATTCAGCCTTGCGCTAATTTATCTCATCCACGGTGCCGCCGATCTGGCCATGACCCAGGTGCTGGTGGAAACACTGACCGTTATTCTTGTTGTGCTGGTGCTTATCCACGTCCCGAAACTCCGGGAAATACGCAGCACCGCCTCCAGGTTCAGGGATGGCATAATTGCAGCCTCTGCCGGCGTACTTATGACCCTGCTCATTTTTGCAGCCACCGCAGCGCCGTTTGATGACTTTATCTCCAAATTTTATGCAGATGCCAGTTATCCGCTGGCACACGGCCGGAATATCGTTAACGTGATTCTTGTTGACTTCCGGGCACTTGATACCATGGGCGAGGTGGTTGTAGTTGCCATTGCCGGTATCGCCGTCTATGCACTGGTTAAGATGACCCGCGCCGGAACTTCCACTGCCAATAAGGAGTCATGAGTCTTCGGCCGAATCCGACCATACACACCCGTGGCCATGTGCCGCTGGAGCCGACTAAATGCCCGTTTCCGACGCAAAGCGAGGCGGCACCGGAATTGAAGGCAGCTGCCGGCTGAAGGGAATCATCGCAAGGTTACATAAGAAAAGTTTTTAAATCACTGAAGTAATGAAAAGTCTGATCCTAAATACAGCTACCCGCCTGATGATCGGCGTGCTGGTGCTGTTTTCTCTTTTTCTTTTCTTCCGCGGACACGATGAGCCCGGTGGCGGATTTATCGGCGGGCTTGTCGGTGCCGGCGCATTTACCCTGTATGCCATCGCTTTCGGAACCGAAGCCACCAGAAAAGTGCTCAAAATCCATCCGATCACACTCATCGCGTATGGCCTCGTCGCTCTGGTGATCAGCGGCCTGATTCCGATGTTTGTCGGCGAGCCGTTCCTGACCGGCAAGTGGCTCTTCCTGGAAATCGGCAACACGGAATGGAAACTGAGCAGCCCCCTGATTTTCGACATCGGGGTTTACCTGTGTGTCGTCGGCTTTATAGTAGCCGTGATTTTTGCACTGGAAGAGGAACCTTTGATCAATACCTGACCAATACTTTTATGGAAACCATTCTTCCAATTTTAGCAGGCGCGATTTTCGCTTCAGGCATCTATCTGCTGCTGAGGCAAAGCACGATTCTGACCATCATCGGAATCATTCTCATCAGCAATTCCGTGAACCTGGCACTGTTTTCGCTCGGACGCATTTCAACCGAAAACCCGCCCCTTGTTGCGGCCGGGAGCACCATTCCCGAAGCGCCTTTTGCCAATCCGCTGCCCCAGGCTCTTATTCTCACCGCCATTGTTATCGGCTTCGGTCTGCTTGCCTTTGCGTTGGCGCTAGCATACCGAAGCTATAAGGAGCTGGGTACGGTCGATCAGGATCAAATGCTCAAGGATCCCGAAGACACATCCGCAGCCATTGTAACTGACTCAGAAACCCCCGAAAATAGAGAAGCATGAACGGTTTGCTTGTACTACCTGTAGCGATTCCCCTCATTACCGCGACCCTGGCGCTGCTCTTCCGCAAATCATCCGCAATGCAGCGCTGGATCGGTGTGGCCGGTATGGTTGTCCTGCTGGTTTCGGTGCTGATTCTTTTTCGTGATGTCTATGTAGACGGTATCCAGGTGCTTCAGCTGGGGAACTGGGATGCTCCCTTCGGAATTACGCTGGTCGCCGATCTGCTCAGTATGCTTATGCTGGGCATCTCGGCAGTGATGGGGCTTATTATCGCCATTTATTCCATATATGACATTGACAAGCAACGAGAGCAGTTTGGCTACTATCCGCTGCTGCATGTGCTGCTGATGGGTGTCAACGGCAGCTTCCTGACAGGCGATGTCTTCAACCTCTATGTCTGGTTCGAGGTCATGCTGATCGCCAGTTTTATTTTGCTGGCACTCGGAAACAGCCGCAACCAGCTTCAGGGCGCGCTCAAATATGTGATCATCAACCTCTTTTCGTCGCTGATTTTCCTGTTCGGCGTGGCCATGCTTTATGGAATGACCGGCACGCTTAACATGGCCGACCTGGCTGTCCGCCTTCCGGAAGTGGAAAATGTCGGGCTGGTGACTACAGTGGCCATGATCTTCCTGGTCTCCTTTGGTATCAAAGCCGCGATCTTTCCACTCTTCTTCTGGCTGCCGGCCTCCTATCACACTCCGCCGGTTGCGATATCGGCGATCTTCGGCGGACTCCTTACCAAGGTCGGGGTGTATGCCCTCATTCGTGTTTTTACCCTGCTGTTCACCCAGGATGTGGGATATACGCACACCATTCTAATCTGGGTTGCCGGTTTCACCATGGTCACCGGCGTACTCGGTGCCGCATCCCATTTTGAGTTCCGGAAAATCCTCTCCTTCCATATTGTGAGCCAGATCGGATACATGATCATGGGACTGGCATTTAACACCGCGCTCGGCCTGATGGGTGCCATTTTCTATGTGCTGCACAATATTTTGGCCAAGTCCAACCTCTTCCTTATCAGCGGAATCGCCCAGCGCCTTACGGGGACGTTTGAACTCAAACAGATGGGCGGGCTCTACAAGCATTACCCCTTCCTTGCCGTCCTGTTCCTGATTTCCGCGTTTGCACTGGCTGGATTTCCCCCGCTCTCCGGGTTCTGGGCCAAACTGACCCTTGTGAAGGCCGGATTGTCACTGGAAGCATATGTTATCACTGCCGTTGCAATACTGGTCGGACTGCTGACCCTCTTTTCCATGACCAAGATCTGGATGAGTGCCTTCTGGGGCACGGTTCCTGAAAAGGGAGTGCCGGAACATTTCGGCAAGATGCCGCTGTTCGGTGCCGGCAACCTGTATATTATGGTTGTGCCGGTAATGATTGTTGCCGGATTGATCATTCTGGTCGGTTTCTATGCGCAGCCCTTGCTGGAAGTTTGTCTCGGCGCCGCAGAGCAGTTGCTGGATCCATCCCAATACATCGAAGCTGTTCTGGGTCCGCAGTAACCACACATTCAGATGAACACACCACACCGGATGTAAACAATGAAAGTTTTTCTATTTAATATTCTGCTGGCGCTCATATGGACCGCGGTGACCGCGAATTTTTCATTCGGGAATTTCCTTATCGGACTGATTCTCGGCTACGCCGTATTGCTGGTTGTGGGTCCGGCCCTTGATGGAGGGAAATACACCCTGCGTGTCTGGAAGTCGTTTACCCTGCTGCTCTATTTTCTAAAGGAGCTGTTTGTGTCAAGTGTGCGGGTGGCGATCGATGTCATGAAACCCCGGTTTAAAATGAAGTCGGGTGTCGTCGATATTCCGCTTGATGTGAAAAGCGATCTTGAGATTACCCTTCTTGCCAACATGATTTCGCTGACTCCCGGCACCCTGAGCCTCGAGGTTTCGGATGATCGGAAAGAGCTTTTTATACACGCCATGTACATTGATGAAGGGGTTGAAGAGGTAAAGCAGTCCATCAAAAACGGCATGGAGCGGAGAATCCGGGAAATATCCGGTAGCTGAGAATGTGTCAGGAACCGCTGTGTACGTATGGTCGTTGTAACTAAGGCAACGCAGCCTGTATCTTGACACCATGGAAGAACCAGAAACCCGGATCCCTTCAACAGAAACAAAATCGCTCTCCCCTGTCATCATAAGAGGAGCACGTGTCCACAATCTGAAAAATGTGGACGTATCCATTCCCCGCAACAAGCTAACGGTTGTCACGGGCGTTAGCGGCTCCGGAAAATCAAGCCTGGCCTTCGACACCATTTATGCTGAAGGCCAGCGTCGTTATGTAGAGAGCCTTTCGAGCTATGCGCGTCAGTTTCTGGAGCGCATGGACAAGCCGGATGTTGATTTCATGCAGGGAATTTCTCCGGCCATGGCAATCCAGCAAAAAAACACCACGCACAACCCGAGATCGACGGTAGGAACCACCACGGAGATCTACGATTACATGCGCCTGCTATTTGCACGTGTCGGTCATACCATATCGCCGGTATCGGGCGAGCCGGTCAGGAAAGAGACCCCTCAGTCGGTTGCCGACCATGTGATCAATCGACTGGAGGAGAAGCAGCGTTTTTACGTGCTGTTTGGTGTCAGTATGGAGAAAAACAAGAAAATGCGTGAAGAGCTGGAGGTGTTTCGGCAGAAAGGGTTCAACCGCATTTTGCTGCCCGGTGAAAAGATGGTTGATCTGAGCCGGGATGAAGTGAATCTTCGAAAGTACCAGTCGGGGGATGTCCGTGTGGTGGTCGACCGCCTGGCGGTCAAAAAGGATGACGATGAATTCCGGACACGTTTGGTGGATTCGGTGGAAGCCGCTTTTCTGGAAGGCCGGGGCCGCTGTTATATTAAAGTGCACGAGGGTGACGAGCTCTATTTCAGCGACAGGTTTGAACGGGACGGGATCCGCTTCACGGAGCCGACGCCCCAGATGTTCTCTTTTAACAATCCGTTTGGTGCCTGCCGTAGCTGCGAAGGATTCGGTCGGGTACAGGGCATCGACGAGGACAAGGTTGTGCCCGACCCGGAACTCTCCATACGCAGCGGAGCCATTGCGCCGTTCAGCTCTCCGAAATTCAATCACAACCTGAAGCTGCTCATCAAGGTCGCCGCCCGTTACAGCCTTCCGATAGATGAGCCGTACCGCACTCTGTCAAAAGAGGTCAAGCAGATTCTCTGGCATGGCAAGGACGAATATCCCGGCATACACAGTGTCTTTGAAAGCATCAGAAGTGAATTCTACAAGGTGCACATGCGTGTGTTTTACGCGCGTTACCGGGGGTATTCCAACTGCCCGGAGTGTGATGGGTACCGGGTCCGGAAAGACGCCCTCTATGTCAAGATCGCCGGTCTGCATGTCGGACAGATCTCGGAGATGACGATCGGCCATGCCCGCGAATTTTTTGAAGGGATTAAACTCAGTGATTATGAAACGGAGGTGGGCGGCCAGATTTTGTATGAAATTCGCAAGAGGCTCCGGTACCTGGATGAAGTGGGGCTGCATTACATCACGCTGAACCGCCTGACCAACACGCTGAGCGGTGGCGAGGCGCAGCGTATCAACCTGGCCAATGCCCTCGGCAGCTCGCTGATCGGCAGTCTGTATGTTCTGGATGAACCTACCATCGGCCTCCATCCGCGTGACAACGACCGCCTCATCCGTATTCTGAAATCCCTTCGCGACATCGGAAATACCGTGCTTGTGGTGGAACATGATCCGGAGATGATCCGCGCGGCCGACCACATACTGGATATCGGACCTTTTGCCGGCATTCACGGTGGCGAAGTTTGCTTTTCCGGCAGCTATCCGGAGCTTCTTGCATCAAAGACACTGACGGGCAAGTACCTGAATGGCAGTAAATCCATCCCGGTGCCCGCCAGGAGGCGCAAAGGAAGCGGCCGCGAAATCGTGCTCGAAGGAGCCTCGGAACACAATCTGAAAGGGGTGAACGTTCGGTTTCCGCTGGGAAAGCTGGTCAGTGTGACCGGCGTGAGCGGATCCGGAAAAACGACCTTGGTGCATCGGACTCTCTACGCCGGAATCATGAAAGAGCTGGGTGTCTATAATGATAAAGTCGGCCGTTACCGGTCATTGAAGGGACTTCACCATATTGACGCGGTGGAGATGGTCGATCAGGCGCCGATCGGCCGTTCAAGCCGGTCGAATCCGGCTACGTATACCAAGGCGTTTGACGGCATCCGTGAGGTCTTTTCCCGAACCAGAGAGGCGAAAATCATGGGCCATACGGCAGGTCATTTTTCCTTCAATGTACCCGGTGGACGCTGTGAAACCTGTCAGGGTGAAGGGGTGCAGACCATCGAGATGCAGTTTCTGGCCGACATCGAGCTTCCCTGCGAGGCTTGTGGCGGCACCCGCTACCGGAAAGATGTGCTTGGCATCAGATACCGCGGCAAGAATATTCATGATGTTCTGGAAATGTCGGTGTCTGAAGCGCTGGAGTTTTTCGTCGATGAGAAAGTGATTTCAAACCGGCTGCAAGTGCTGGAAGACGTGGGGCTGGGATACCTCAGGCTCGGACAAAGCGCCACTACGTTGTCTGGAGGCGAGGCGCAGCGGGTCAAGCTCGCGCGATATCTGTCACGCACCGAAAAAGAGCATGTTCTGTATTTCTTTGACGAGCCGACAACAGGCCTGCATTTCGAGGACATATCCCGGCTGCTGGGCTCCTTTAACCGCCTGATCGACCAGGGACATTCCGTAATTATTATTGAGCACAATCTGGATGTGATCAAATCATCCGACTGGGTGATCGATGTCGGGCCTGAGGGCGGATTTGGTGGTGGCACCATTGTGTGCGAAGGAACGCCGGAAGAAGTAGCAGCGCATCCGGAAAGCCTGACTGGCCGCTTTCTGAAGAAATTGATCTGATAAGGTGCCGGCATCCATGGCCTGAGCCTGGTGCCGGAGCTGCGTGGTATCAGAACAGCTCGGCAAGCTCGTCTGCGATGGCCTCCAGCAGTTTTCTGTCGCTGTTGCTCATCACTCCCCGCTGTTCGGAATCGATATCGATTTCACCGATCAGCTCATTGCCTTTCATAATGGGCACGACGATTTCCGACTGAACCATTGGACTGCAAGCCAGGTAATTGGTTTCCTTGCTGACATCCTGGACAACGAACGTTTTTTGCGTTTCGGCGGCCTGACCGCATATCCCCTGGCCAAAGGGAATACGTGTGTGCTCGGTTGGTTCCCCTACATAAGGGCCCAGCACCAGCTGCCGGTCGGCGAGAGGATCAACCATATAAAACCCCACCCAGTCATAATGGGGTACTTCACGATGGAGGAGTGCGCAAATGTGCTGCATGGCCTCTTCACGGTCGGCGGCATCCCGGATGAGGTCGCGGGATTTTTTCAGAAGCAAATCCCAGGGAATCTCTTTTTGTGTCATGGTCTAAAAGGTGGTACGTTTGATGTTCAATCTCATGACAAATATACATAAATTTGCAGATCAAAATAATTGCGCTGGTGTTGAGAGGCGACACTTGCTGCGTTAATTTTTCAATTTTTGATATGTAGGTAGCAGCAGTATCATGACTTTCTTTGCTTTCTTAATTGCCAGTTTCACTTCGTTGCTTTCCATTGCCAATCCGTTTGCCGCCATGCCATTTTTTTTGGCGATGACCGACGGTGATACCGATGAGCATCGCCGGCAGCAGGCACTGAAAGCCAGCATGTATACCCTGTTGATCCTGATGATATTCCTGTTCGGAGGAAACTATATCATCAGTTTTTTCGGTATCAGCCTGGAGGGTATCCGGATTGCCGGCGGCCTGCTCATCATGAAGATGGCGTACTCCATGCTGGATCCGGATTCCCAGGGGCGAAAGCTGAATGCCGCCGATCATTCCGAGGCCTACAGAAAACCGGATATCTCATTCAGTCCGCTGGCGATGCCCATGCTTGCCGGCCCCGGCTCCATTGCCCTCGTGCTTGGCCTGGCATCACAGTCATCCTCCGTATTTGACTACGCAGGAGTAGCCCTTGCCATTCTGCTGGTGGCCCTCACTTCCTTTGGCCTGCTTGTCATCTCCCGGAAACTGACCCGAATGATGGGAAAAACCGGGATGACCGCACTCACCCGAATGATGGGTTTTATCGCACTGACAATCGGTGTCCAGTTCATCATCAATGGTGTAAGGCCGATAATCGGCAGCTGATTTTCAGCAACGGCATCACCGGGATTACGACACTTACTAACATATTTATCCAGGGTATCGAGTCCACGTTTCGACTATACCTGAAATCGCGTGCTGCGGAAATATTCTGTATTTACAATGCTTTGCAGGAGGCTCGGGCACGTTTCGAATGAGGGGTAAAATAGTTCACAAAAAAGCGCTTTTTTAATACATTGCTATTCCTGAGGGATCCCCTCAATCGTCTCACCAAACGGTACGGTGTTCGGGCAGGCCAGGACTCCGGAATAATATTCATCTAAATCCAGGAATTCATGTGCGGAATAGTAGGGTATACAGGTAAACGTCAGGCATCGGAAGTTGTCATCAAGGGATTGCACCGGCTCGGATATCGCGGGTACGATTCGGTCGGGGTGGCGATCATGAACGATGATTTAAAAACGGTTAAGACAAAGGGCAAGGTAAAAGACCTTGAGCCACAGGTGTCCAGGATCGGTGGCGCGCAGCTGTCCGGAATAGGTCATACGCGCTGGGCAACCCATGGAGAACCAAACGAGATCAATGCACATCCTCACAGTGGCGGGAATGAACAGTTCGCCCTGGTTCACAACGGAATCATCGAAAACTACGACGCCCTGAAACGGGAACTTCAGGAAAAGGGACACCGGTTTGCGGGGGATACCGACACCGAGGTACTGGCCCATTTAATAGAAGAAATCCATGAAATAGGCGGTATGGATTTTCTGTCCGCAGTTAAACAGGCGTTGCTGCAAGTGAATGGTGCCTATGGCATTGCCATCATCCATAAAGACCACCCGGATCAGATCATCATTGCGTGCAAGGGTTCTTCTCTTATGATCGGTATCGGGAAGGACGAGCATTTTGTGACATCGGACGCTTCTTCGGTTATTGAATACACAAAAAGAGTAGTGTATCTGGAAGATGAGGAAATAGCTACAGTCAGGCGCGACGGCTACGAGGTCTCCACACTGAAGAATGTTCCTCTGACCAAGGAGGTGCATGAGCTGGCCATGAGTCTGGAGCAGATCGAAAAGGGCGGGTTTCCCCATTTTATGCTCAAGGAGATTTTTGAGCAGGTGGATACGATCGCCGACTGTATGAGGGGCCGGTTGATGGTACGGGAGAACCGGGTTCAGTTGGGTGGCCTCACGGAGGTGCTCGACCGACTGTGTCGTGCAAGGCGTGTGATTATTGCCGCATGCGGTACAAGCTGGCATGCCGGTCTGATTGGCGAGTATCTGATGGAATACCTGGCGCACATGCCGGTCGAGGTCGAGTATGCCTCGGAGTTTCGCTACCGGGAACAGCTGATCGACGAACGGGATGTGATGCTGGTGATATCACAAAGCGGGGAGACGACCGATACCCTGGTGGCCTTGCGTGAGGCCAAAAAACGTGGTGCGCTGGTACTCGGGATTTGCAATGCGGTCGGGTCCACAATTGCACGGGAGACCGATGCCGGGGTGTATATCCACGCCGGACCCGAGATCGGGGTAGCGTCCACGAAGGCGTTTACCGCACAGGTTACCGTGCTGGTAATGATGGCACTGCTGATAGGCCGCGAGAACAAGGTGATCTCCGATGAACTTATGCGGGATCTGACGAGCGAGTTATCGGCCATACCCGACAAAGTCAGGCAAATTGTCGCCGATACCGCCCATATCGAGAATATCGCCCGCCTGTTTACGTTTGCCCCCAACTTCTTGTACCTGGGGCGCTCTTTCAATTTTCCGGTGGCGCTTGAGGGCGCGCTCAAACTCAAGGAGATCTCATATATCCATGCCGAGGGATACCCGGCTGCGGAGGTAAAACACGGTCCGATCGCACTAATAGATGAGCATATGCCGGTAGTTGTAATTGCGGCGACCGACTATACCAACGACAAGGTCGTCAGCAATATCGAAGAGGTAAAGGCGAGAAAAGGCCGGATTATCTCGATTTCATCCAACGGACAATCGGAGGTTGCCAGGCTGGCAGAGTTTAATATCAACATACCGGAAACCCACGACTGCCTGACGCCGCTGCTTGCCGTCATCCCGCTTCAGCTGCTCTCCTACTATGTTGCTGTCAACCGGAAGTGCGATGTCGACAATCCCCGCAACCTTTCGAAAAGCGTAACGGTAGAGTAGCCGGGGGAGATACAAAAAAAGCTCATTGAGTGGCTGTCTGACGGCGACTCAATGAGCTTTGGCTGTGGGACCGGGCGGAATCGAACCGCCGACACATGGATTTTCAGTCCATTGCTCTACCAACTGAGCTACAGTCCCTCCCTCTGAAAGAGAACCCAAATATACACTCTTTTTTATTTCGAAGAAACCGGCTTGCCAACTTTTTCCGGCATCGCCACTTGCTCTCCGTCAATGTGGATGTCTTTGAGGCGTATCTGCAGCGTGGTGCGGTTATTCCAGGTGTTTTCATCCAGTGCGTAGGCGATATCCACCTTTCGGGAGCCGGCTTTCAGCAGGGGTCCGGCGAACCGCTGCATATTGAAGCCGATGGCCTCGATCGGTGGCGAGCCGTTTTGGGCAATTCTCATTTTCAGATGGCCCTGGCCGACGATGGTTGGTTTCCCGGCAATTCTCACATCGCGGCTCACAAAAATCGGTTTCATGTTATGCGGACCAAATGGCTCGAATTGTTTGAGCAACTTCCAGAAGCGCGGGGTGATCTCATTGAAGGGCAATTCCGCATCGATGGACAACTCGGGGTTAAAGTCCTGTTCCGACAGCAGCTCACCGGTGATCTGTTGAAACCGTTTGATGAAGGGTTTGAGCTGCTCCTCGGAGATGGTGAGGCCGGCGGCGTATTTGTGTCCGCCGAATTGGACCAGGAGGTCTTCGCACTGTTTCAGTGCTTCATAGATATTGAACCCGTTAATGCTTCTCGCCGAGCCCTTGATCATTCCGTCAACGGTGCTGAGCATGATGGTCGGTCGGCAATACAGATCGACCAGCCGTGACGCGACGATACCGATAACCCCCAGGTGCCAGTCGGGATTGTGCAGGACAAGGCAGGAGCAATCGTCGTGTTCCGGTTGGCCTCCCACCTGTAGCAGGGCCTCCTCCATGGTACGGGTATCGGTATCCCGCCGCTTGAAATTGATCTTTTCAAGTCGTGACGCGAAGGTATTGGCTTCTTCGGCAGTTTCGGAAATGAGCAGAGAGACCGCCACGGCGGCATCCCCCATCCTGCCGGCGGCATTGATACGCGGGCCCAGCGAAAAGACGATATGTGACGTGGTGATTTCGGAGTCGCGCAATCGAATAAGATCGAGAAGCGCCTTGACGCCTGCCCGGGGCTTGGAGTTGATCATTCGCAACCCTTCCTGCATCAGTATCCGGTTTTCATCGATGATAGGGACGATGTCGGAGGCAATGGAGATGGCGACCAGGTCCAGATACGGATGAGCCACATCGGTAGGAAGCCCGAGCCTGGTGAGGGTAGCCTGAATCAGCTTGAACCCGACACCGGCACCCGACAGCCCTTTGAAGGGATAGGAGCAGCCCGGCTGTTTGGGGTCGATCACCGCAACGGCATCGGGAATGCTCTCCCCGGCATTGTGATGGTCGCAAATAATCAGGTCAATGCCTTTGCTTTTCGCGTACTCGGTCTCTTCCACGGCGGTAATGCCGCAGTCTACGGAGACAATCAGTGTGCTGCTGTTTTCGGCGGCAAAGTCGATCCCGTCTTCACCGATTCCGTACCCCTCCTTAAAACGGTGAGGAATGTAATACTGGACATCCACCCCGAAGTTCTTGAGAAAGGTATACATGATGGCGGTGGCGGTGGTGCCGTCGACATCATAATCGCCGTAAACGACCACTTTTTCATTGGATCGAATGGCGGTGGCAAGCCGGTCGGAGCCGGAATCCACGTCCTTCATCAGAAAAGGGTCGTGAAGCTGACTCAGGGATGGTCGGAAAAATAGGCGTGCATCATCAAAGGTTGAAATCCCGCGGATCGTGAGCAGGCGTGCGATAGGCTGGGGAATGCCCAGTTCTTCCCGAAGTCGGGATATAGCCTCCTCATGTTCCGGCTGGATATAGTTCCATCGGAAAGACATAATGGTATGTGTCTCGTTCTTTTTATCATGAAAAGGCGTGTGGCGGTCAGGCCAGCAAACCACAAAATGTATGCACCCGTTCGCAATGCTGCCGGAGGCGATGGCGACGAAAAGGCCGCAGCCTGCGATCAACTCCCCGTGCCTTGCGAAAAGGGTATTCTCTCTGATAATGTACGAAAAAGTGGTGAGCAAAAGTATCCTGATTACAACCCACAGGGGCTCTTTTTTTGACTTTGCATTTTGAAGTAACGAAGGTTTCTGCTGAATTATGCGGCAGGATGCTAATAGGGATTACGCCGGACTCATGGCTTCCGGGTCATAAAAAATGCGTATATTTGTGCCTCTTAACGGGCCAGAAAACCCCCAAATCGGATGAATAATGCCGGATATCGAATCGAACCAGATCCAGGTTTTTGTCAAAACCCTGATGGGACTTGAAGAGGTACTTGCCGATGAGCTTCGCTCGCTGGGTGCCGGGGATGTTTATATCGGCAGGCGGGGAGTGTCGTGTGTTGCCGACGAAGAGACCCTGTACTCCATACTGATACGGTCGCGGCTGGCGCTCAGAGTACTGATTCGCCTGGATGAGCGGACGGTGCAGAGCGAGCAGGAGCTGTATGACTGGGTAAAGTCGATCGACTGGCACGACCATCTGACTCTCAAACACACCCTGGCGGTGGATGTGGTCACCTACCATCCCGAAATGAACCACTCGGTTTTCCTGGCTCAAAAAACAAAGGATGCGATAGTTGACCGTTTCCGGGAGGAATATGACCTGCGGCCCAGTGTGAGCCCGAAAGACCCGGACGTCCGCATCAATCTCCATATTTCCAAGGACGGAACCGCCCATATCGGACTGGACGCCTCCGGCCGCAGCATGAATCAGCGGGGCTATCGGAAAACCACCGGAAAGGCGGCCATTAATGAGGTGCTGGCGGCCGGACTCATTGCCATAAGCATGTGGGATCCGGAGACCCCTTTTGTCGATCCCATGTGCGGCTCCGGCACCCTGCTTATCGAAGCGGCGATGATGGCCAAAAACCGGGCACCCGCATTGCTGAACGATTCGTTTGGAATCAAACGGTGGCCACGGTTTCGGGAAGTGCTCTGGAATCGCCTGATGCGGGATGCACAACGTGCCGAGCGACGGGATGTGGACTGGATTTACGGTAGCGATGAAGATCCCCGTATGATCGAAATCAGCAAAAAGAATATTAAAACCGCCCGGCTTTCCCGTAACATCCAGCTTGTCGACAAACCGTTCCAGAAACTGTGGATACCGGAGGGTAACGGGGTGATCATCTCCAACCCGCCCTATGGCGAGCATATCGGGGAACGAAAACAGTTGAAATCGATGTATGAAGAGCTTGGCAGGGTTTTGCGCTACAAGGCGAAGGGCTATAAAGCCTATTTCATTACACCGGATCCGGAATTCAAAAAGACGATGCCCCTGAAACACGGGAAGATCTTTAACGTTCTGAACGGTACGATACCCTGCGAATACATTTCTTACTCCATCGGACCCAAAAAATGAACAAGGAGAAAATTCTCTATCGCGACCGGCTGCTCACGGCTATCACCGACGACGGCCATTACCGGATTGCCATCGTCAAGTCGACCAACCTGGTGCGCACAGCCAAAAAGAATCACAACCTTTCGCTTCTTTCCACGGTACTGCTCGGCCGGACACTTACGGGCGCCCTGTTGCTGGCCTCCGGGATGAAAGGAGAAGAGCGGATTCAGCTTCGCCTGGAAGGAAACGGTCCCGCCGGGGCGGTGATTGCCGAAGCGTCCAGTCATGGCGAGGTGCGCGGCTATACCCTGCGGCCCGATGCCGAGCTGGATCTTGCCAATAATGAAAAGCTGGGGGACGGAATTGGAATCGGACTGATGAGCGTTTCCCGGATCCTCTATAACAAGGCCCGGCCGGTGGTTGGTACTGTGGAACTGGTGCGCGGCAATGTGAACGAAGACCTCGCGTTCTACCTGCTTCAGTCGGAGCAGATACCCTCGGCGGTCTCGCTGGATGTGTCGATCGACGGGAAAGGCGAAGTTGCACAGGCCGGCGGCGTGCTGATTCAGGCCATGCCCGGAGCGGACAAGGAGAAGACGCACCAGCTTGAGGAGAACATCCGCAGCATGCCCCAGATCGGCAGGCAGCTGGAATCCGGTTACCTGGATGAGGTGCTGGATACGGTTGCAGGCGGTATAGCGGTCAGGGAGCTGTCACGGTATCCGGTGGACTTCTTCTGCCGCTGTTCGAAAAACCGGTTCAAACGTTCGCTGATGCTGCTCGATCCGGAAGAGCTGTTGAAGATGGAGGGAGACGGCGAGGAGATGGTTTGCCATTATTGCGGTGAACGGTATCACTTCGGCAGGGAGGAGATTAACGCCATCGCTCAAATAGCGGGTACCCGGAAAAACTGAGGGATACGGTTAGTCGGACTGGGACCGGGCATGCAGAACCTGCTCCCGCAGGTGGCGGATGAGAGTGTATGCCATGAGCGCCGACACCGGTGCAATAACCCGCTCATCGATATCAAACAGGGAGTGGTGCAGCGGATGCATTGTCTCCGGGGCATGAGCAGTCCCGACCCGCATGAAGAGGCCCGGGATTTTCTGGGTGTAGTAGGCGAAATCTTCGGCCCCTATGCTCTGCTCCCGCTCGGGGAAGCGGTCATCGCCAACCTCAGTGGTTATAATACGTCGGATGAACTGGTGGAGCTGGGGGTTGTTGATCACCGACGGGGCGCCTTCGCCAAAGCGGACATCGGCTTCCACGTCGTTCATTCGGCCGATGGATATGGTGATATTCCGGATGTATTCCCGCAGTTGTTGGCGCAGCTGTTCGTCCATGGTCCGTATGGTACCGCCGAAAGTAACATGATGCGGAATCACGTTAAGGGCATCCCCGGCATGGAAGGCACAAATGGACAGGACACCGGGTTTACGCACATCTGTGACCCGGCCGATCATCTGATAAAGGTGATGAACAATCTGATGGGCGATCCAGATGGTATCGTTGCCCTCATAGGGCCTGGCGGAGTGCGCGGTTGAAGGGGCATCAACCGTTACTTCAAACGTGTCGAACGATCCGGTTTCGGGTCCGGGCCGGGCACTGAAATGTCCGCTGGGGATCGTCGGGTCGCAGTGGATGCCGTATACTGCCTCAACGCCATCCAGAACACCCTCTTTCAAAACCCTGGGAGCACCGCTCGGCGTTATCTCTTCAGCCGGCTGCCAGAAGACCCGGACCGTGCCTTTGACCATATTTCTGTGCTGATGAAGTGTCCGGGCAACTGCGGCTGCTATGGTACTGTGCACGTCGTGGCCGCAAAGGTGGCCGAATCCGTTTCTCTGAGAGGCATAGGATACCTCCTTGCGGTCCTGGATGGGCAGTGCGTCCATGTCGGCGCGGTAAGCTACAAGCGGCCCGTCCTGTTGGCCCTTTATATCGAGATAAAAGCCGGTTCCGGCCATCCCTTCGGGTGTCGGGAGTCCGGCATCCACAAGATGTTGCTGGAGCAGTTTGGATGTCTGGAACTCCGACCAGCCGGTTTCCGGGTGCTGATGGAGCATTCGCCGTAAAGAGATCAGCTCCTTTTCCAGCGATAAGGAATGGGAACGCAGTTGCTTCAGCAGGTCATCCATAAAAAAAGGTCAGGCGCTGAAAGAAGTTCCGCAGCCACAGGTGCTGGTGGCATTCGGGTTATTAAAAATAAAACCGCGGGCGTCCAGGCCGTCATGAAAGTCAATGGAAATACCACTCAAATAGAGAATATGGCGTTTGTCTACGACAACCTCCACTCCGTTTGTGGTAAATAACTGATCGCTTTCCGAGCGTTCATCAAATCCCAGGGAATAGCTGAGTCCGGAGCATCCCCCGCCCTTGACGGCAATCCGCAAATAGAGATGTTCGGGAACAGCATCCTCTCGGGTGATTTTTTTAATCTGAAGCGCGGCACGCCCGGTCAGTTGTACAGGAGTCTCTCGATTCTGCTCTGTGGGGGTTTCTTTTGCAAGGTTCATAAAAAAGTTTTCTACTTGCCGGGGTTGATCCGGCATTTGTGATGCTTTATTTATACGAAGTCCAAATATACAAATTGCAAAACCCAATTTGAAGTTCCCTGGGGATGGAGAAGCCTGCAGTGACACCGCTATTTGTTAGCAAAAACGCAACTCAGGCCGAGAGAGAAAAAAAATCGGTCTGGTTCTTCTTGTTGAGCCGAAGAATGCCGAGGCTGGTGAGTGTGACCAGAATATGTGAGGCCTTGCTTTTCTTGATATCGGCAAAACTGGAGTATTGATCGACGGTTATGTCGGGATACTCGTTCAGATAGCGGAAAAGCTTTTGCTCGTCGGAGCCATAGTGGAAGGAGGCGCCGTTATCGGACGATTGCAGGTGCAGCAGCTGGACCATTTCGGCGCTGGCGCGGGTGCTTTGATCTTCGATACGCACGTATACGGCATCTTTTTCCCCGTTTTGTACGGTCACCGGTTTTTCTTTGGCCTCATCAATATAAACCATCAGAACTTCCCGGCTATGGAAGGGGATCACATGCATCTGATAGGAAAGCGCCGGGCTGCAAAGTTCATGGGCCGCCTGCTCGAGATAAAAATCCTGTTCATGATAACTTTCGACGCCGGTTATGGTCTGGTCGTCATCGACACCGATAATCAGATGTCCGCCGTGAGTATTGGCAAAGGCTGCGATTTCACGGGCAATTTTTTCAGGAGAGGAGATGGATCTTTTGAACTCCAGCAGTAAACCTTCACCGGAACGTATCAGATTTTTCAAATCCCGCAGACTCACGGAGCCGTGGATGGGGGCGTGTTGATTCATGATACTGGCAATCTGATTGGCTATGTAAAGAGCGATACTGCAATATAACGAACGAAATGCTAAAAAATGACCTCCTCCTTGGGTGCCCGCGTCATCAGGTGGTGAACACCGGCCTCCGGGGAGAGATCTTCGAACAGGACCTCGTACACTTTCTCGGTGATAGGCATACTGACATCCAGTGATTTTGCCCATTTAAACACCGAGCGGGTGGTTTTGATTCCCTCGGCAACCATATTCATGGACCGGGTGATTTCCTCGAGCGTTTCGCCCTTGCCGATACGGTACCCGACATTGCGGTTACGGCTGTGAACACTGGTGCATGTTACGATCAGGTCGCCGATCCCAGTCAGGCCGGAAAAAGTATCCTGGGAAGCGCCGAGCCTGATTCCGAGGCGTCTCATTTCGGTGAGTCCCCTGGTGATGAGGGCGGCCTTGGCATTGTCCCCCAGCTCCGCCCCGTCGGCAATGCCGGCGGCAATGGCCATGATATTTTTGACGGCTCCGGAGACTTCGACCCCGAGGATGTCGCGATTGACGTACACACGGAATGTCGGACCCATAAAGATTTTCTGCACAAACTGAGCGGTCTGCTTGGAATTGGAGGAGGCAACTACGGTTGCCGGCATATCCCGGCCCACTTCTTCGGCATGACTGGGGCCCGACAACACCGCGATGTAATCGTCGCTTATGACCGGCTGAAGCACTTCCGCCAGCACCTGGCTCATGGTCAGAAAACTGTCCATTTCAATGCCCTTGGAGACAGAAACCACCCGCTCCTTGCCGGTTAACAGCGGCTTGATGGCTCCGGCCATATCACGTATGGTGTGCGAAGGCGTGGCGAAGACGATCAGATCGGCTTCAGAAACGGTTTCATCCAGATTGGAATAGGCGGTAACCGTTTCAGGTAAAACAACTTCGGGGAGATAAACGCCGTTCTTGTGATGATCCCGGATGTTAGCGACAATTTCTTCCTCCCGGGCCCACACCCGGACCGTATGCCCGTTAATCGCAAGCAGTCGGGCAAGTGCCGTTCCCCAGCTCCCAGCTCCGATTATACTGATATTCACGCCTTTTCCTCCTGGTTTAGCCGTCCTTTAGCAGGTTTGAATGAGCGAATCCGGTTTTCGTTGCCTTCAATAAGCCGGCGGATATTGGTATGGTGCTTGACGATGATGCCACCGGCTACAATCGCACTGATGATTATCAGGCTGCCGTCTATGGGGAACGAGAACCCGTATTTAAGCATCAGCAGAAAGAGCGGATACGAAAAGGTTGCGATGATGGAAGCCAGTGATACATAGCGGCTTGCAAAGAGTATGATAACAAAAACTCCAATGGCAAGTGAAATGGAGATGGGCTCGATGCCATAGAGCATACCCGCCGCGGTGATAACACCTTTACCGCCCTTGAACCGGGCATAAAGCGGGTACATGTGTCCGCCCACCGCAGCGCCGCCCGCAATGAGGCGCATAAACACGTCGGTTTCCCATATACCGCTCCAGATGCCGATGGTAACGGGCACTTCTTGCGGTACGGCACCGGTGATGTACCCCAGCTGGCTGATGAAGTAGGCTGCGGTGAAGCCTTTCGCCAGGTCAATAAGGCTGACAATGGTTCCCGCCTTCCATCCCAGGATGCGGAACGTATTGGTTGCACCGGCATTACCGCTACCGTGTTCGCGGATATCCACTCCTTTGAACACTTTGCCAACCCAAACCGAAGTTGGAACAGAGCCCAGGAGGTAGCTCAATACAATAATTATGATGAAAGATAACATACGATCTTCAAAATCAGCCCGATGAAGGCCTGGTATTCAGAAAAGTAAAATCCTAAAATATCATTTTTTGGGCTTCATCCTATGCTGAAGGGGCCAAATGTTTTTCCGCGTGATAGGAAGAACGGACAAAAGGTCCGCTTTCCACATGCTCGATTCCTTTGCTTTCGCCGACCTCCTTGTAGGACTCAAACATTTCCGGGTGGATGTACTCCTCCACCGGAAGGTGCATTTTGGTAGGCTGCATGTACTGGCCGATGGTCATGATATTAACATCGGCGGCGGAAAGATCGTCCATCACCTCGAATACCTCGGCGGGGGTCTCGCCCAGGCCGACCATGATGCCGGTTTTGGTGCGCATACCCTGCTCCTTTGCAATTCTGAGCAGCTCCAGCGACCGGTCGTATTTGGCCTGCGGCCGGACTCTGCGGTAGAGCCGGGGGACCGTCTCCAGGTTGTGGTTAAGAATCTCCGGCCGGGCATCCAGAACCGTTTGAAGCGCATCCCAAAGGCCGCGGAAGTCGGGGATTAAAACCTCGATGGTGACGCCGGGAATGGCGTCTCGCAGCCGATAAATCGTTTCGGCAAAGATGGGGGCGCCACCGTCCTTGCGCTCATCACGGTTTACCGATGTGATGACGACGTGCTTCAGATCCATCAATTTGGCCGCCTCGACAACGCGGTTGGGCTCGTCCCAGTCCAGTTCCCGGGGCGGACGCCCGGTTTTTACAGCGCAAAAGCCGCATGAGCGGGTGCAGACGTCACCCAGAATCATGAAGGTGGCGGTCCCGGCATTCCAGCATTCGGCCATATTGGGACAGCGCGCCTCGGCGCAAACCGTGTGCAGCGAATGATCTTCAATGATGTCGGAGATTTCCTTGTAGATTTTTCCGCCCGGAATCTGGGAGCGGAGCCAGTCGGGTCGGCGCTTTCGCTTGACACCGGGCTGATTCGAAGGCTGGTGGCCGGCATTTTGATTTATTGCGGGATTGCCGGCAGAGGGGGTGTTACTGGTTTGACCGCTTCGGGCGGAGGGTTGCGAAATGACGTTCAATTCTTTGATCATCAACAATTTCTGATTTTGGATATGTGCTGCACTAAGCGCACCGCGATTTTCGGGGTGCGGATGTAATAACGATTACAGTGTAATGGCAAGCATGTGTAAAATAAGCACATCCCGCCGATTCTGAAACTTTGGTATCGGAGTCCGGCGGAAAAGGGAGATATCAATCCCGGAAGGCGGGACGGGGTGAAAAAGACGGCATTTCATTATGGGACATAGGCCGGTGCAAATTTGTCAGATTTTTTTGTAAGGAATGGGGCTTTTCGTGATCTATAATAAAAACAGGTGTTTATGCACTTTGGAGAGTATTGTTCGATCAGCTTTTTTTATACCTGGCGAAAAAATGATTCTGTTTTGAAGGAGTGCGGTATTGTCGCCATGGGAGACTTATACGGGCACAGGTAGTATTTATGGATGTGCAAAAGGCTTCACGGTTGGACTTCTGAAAGGTTGTGCAATTGGCGCCGGGGTCGGTGCTGTTTCGGCTGGCCTGGTGGGAGCATCCACATTCTGTACCAGTTAATAAATGAACATCAACTTCAAACCGCTACCAGGAGCAGTTATTCTGACTCCTGGTAGCTTAACAATAACTCATAACTTCTGCTGAAATGGAAAAGAGCATGGACATGAAAACGAGTATCCTGGATGCCCAGACAGATAAGAAGAGCAGGAGCCTGTTATCCAGGGGTGTCTCGATAATTGTGACAATCATCGGGACATTTGTCTTGATCTATTTCACACTGACAACCCTTATAAAAAGAATCAGTGTGACTGGTGTGGATGCGTTTCCGGCACTCTGGCAGGACTGGGCGATACTCGCATCGATTGTGCCTACATCGTTTTTAATCCTGATCAGCTTTTTGGCTTTGCTGAAGGATTTTGAGTTGCGGTCGGGCCGGGACTAGCCGGTTCCCGGTGGTGCAGCAAGCTTGGGCCGAAAACGGCAACAGCAGACGTATTGTGAAAGCTGTCTCAGTTATCCGCTTGATTCGACTGAGACGTTTCTGACGGAATACTGGATCCGGCAGTGGCATTAAACTGTTTCAGGAATAGCGGGATCAGTACGCTTTTGATACGCTTTAGAGATACCGGTTCATTGAGCAACTTCTCAAAGCTGGTCACCCCACCGTCGTTGATACCGCAGGGGATGATACCGTTATAGTAGTCAAGGTCGGTGCGAACGTTGAGAGCAAATCCGTGCATGCACACATAGCGCGAGCATTTGATGCCGATCGCGCAAAGCTTGTTGTTTTTGACCCATACACCGGTTCGCCCTTCGATGCGCTGAGCGGTGATCCCGAAATGTGCAGCCGTGCGCATAATCACTTCCTCAAGGGCTTCTATGTATCCTGCCACTCCCAGATTGAACCGCTCAAGGTCAAGTACGGGGTACCCTACCAGCTGCCCCGGACCGTGATAGGTAATGTCTCCGCCCCGGTCGGTTTTAACCACCTCAATCCCTTTCTGCCTGAGAATATCACCAGTGAAAAGCAGATTGTTCCAGTCACCGCTCTTGCCGATCGTGTAAACGTGCGGGTGTTCCACAAACAGAAGATATCCGTCGGGCTGGGCGGATGGGTCCGATGACCGCGTAGATGGACTCCGTGTTGGGATGGATGGAGTCGGCGACGAGCCAGAGTGCGGATCGCCGGGGGCGTCATTCTGATGCAAGTTATCGGTCTGTGCTGTCTGCGTACCCCGTTTGCGGGCGATCAGCGCCTGCTGGAGGGCCTCCTGATAGCGCCAGGCTTCCTGATACGGCATCGAGCCGAGATTAATAACGTGGATATGAGGTTTCATCGGTGTAGCTATTCCGGCGTTTGTGGGCCGGTCGGCCCTGCGAAGCCAAGTTACGAAATTTGTGAGTGAACCGGACAAACCGTTCTCTGGCCGCCTCATGCTTCGCCTCCCATCAGAGATACATCGCAAAGTATATATTCGGGCAAAAAAGGAAGGAAAAAGTCTCAATGAGTACATATCCGAGAAGCTCTCAATGACTACTTAAATCCAGGCTTACATGCAGGGGATCACGTAATGGTATTCCAGTCAATTACTCTTTCGATAATGTAAGTCCGATACTATGCGAGGGTCCATTTTTTTTTGCAATCGTGACTCAAAACTTTGCAGATTGGTGGTTTTTTTTTACACTGATTAAAGGATATAGTGCAGCATCTTTTATTTTTTTTCCACAACAAACATAATCGTGTGATCTGATACAGAGAAGCCGAACGTTTGCAGATCACTCAGAATGTCGGATTACCCGCCGGGATCGTAACACCAGGGTGCAAAAAAATCCCGGTTATTCAAATAGTTCGATTGAACCATCATTCCAAATGAGAAGGTTCCGGAAACGGATCAGAAGCGGAGGGACGTATGAAGCAAAGGATATTCATAACAATGATAACTCTGTTAACCCCGATGCTGCTGAAAGCACAGTTTGCAGGCGGCGATGGCAGCGAAGCAAACCCTTATCAGGTGGCCACTTTGGAGCAGCTTCAGGCCATCGGCGAGCACGAGCACCTGGACAAGCATTTCATCCAGATCACCGATATTGACGCCACAGGGACTGCCGACTGGAACAACGGAGCGGGTTTTGAGCCGATTGGGGACCAGGAGCACCCTTTTACCGGCACATATGGCGGCAACGGGTTTACCATCGACGGACTCCATATTAACCGGGCGCGAAAGAACGACACCGGTTTGTTTGGAAGGATACACCAGGGCGCCGTATGGCGGTTGAAAATGTCAAATGTTTCCATAACCGGAAAAGATAATACAGGAGGATTGGCTGGCGCACATAGCGGGAGTATCTACGATGTACACGTTTCGGGTTCGATTACCGGAATACAATTTGTCGGTGGTATCGCAGGAAGCAGTGTTACGTTTGGAATCGAAAGGAGTGCATTGATAACAAACAGTTCTGCACAGAATATCAGTGTAGTAGGGAATTCACATGTTGGCGGGTTGGCAGGCTTTGGATCACCGGATATTCGTTTTTCGTTTGTTGACGGGCGGGTGGAGGCAACAAACGGGTTTGTCGGCGGGCTGGTGGGTGCCTTGTGGTGTAATGATTATTCGGGTCATATCGCGTCATCATACGCCCTGGCAGATGTGAAAGGAGATACCTACGTCGGTGGAATAGCCGGTGAATTGGTGTTGGTGCTTGAAACAGCAGAAAAGGTGGAAGACGGATCTGCTGTTGCTGAAGCCCAATCCATGCCTTGCCGGTTCAACGAGGTGTATTCGGCTGGAACAGTGGAAGGTGAAGGGCATGTGGGGGCCATTGCAGGCATGAATCATAGCTTTTTATATAGCAGCATCTATTGGGACACGGACCAGACTGATTTTGAGCAAAATGGGATAGAGGAGGAAAACTCCGAAAACGGCATCGGGTTGACCACCGAACAGATGACCGGTCCGGATGCTGAAGTTCATCTGCAGGGATTTGACTTTGAAACCACCTGGGCTACAACGAACGGCTACCCGGTACATCAGCCGCACGATTCGGTTTTGATCAGCATCAATCACCTGAGATATAATTTCGGCGAGGTGGGTGTCGAGGATGATGCTGGCGAGAAGGCGATCCTGATCAAAAATGTCGGCAATACGGAAGTGGAAATATCAGCTGAGCTTCCTCCGGGCAGGTTTGGCGGGTTTGAAATGACCACCGACGGCCAGGGAGGAACATTGATGCCGGGCGAGGTTCATGCCATAATGGTTTCTTTCAAACCCGGGGAGGTAAGGGAGTATTCAGGAAGGCTGGAACTGACACATACCGCCAGGAACTGGTCAAGTCCGATGGTTATCTGGTTTCAGGGAAAAGGCGCGCAGACAACGTCAGCGACACCCCCGGGGATTCCATTCCAGACGGTGCTGCACCAAAACTACCCAAATCCGTTTAATCCGGTAGCGGTGATTCGCTATGACCTTCCGGAAGATCGTAAGGTTTCGCTGGTTGTCTACGATGTGATGGGACGCCGGGTGGCCACTCTGGTTGACCGTGCCATGCCGGCCGGATCGCACACCGCTCTTTTTGACGCCTCTGATCTGGCCGGCGGAGTCTACCTGTATCGATTGACCGCCGGTGATTTGACTCAAACCCGGCAGATGACGGTGGTGAAATAACCGGTTTTTTGCATCTATGAACCATCAAGCGATGGACGTATGAAATGATCATGACCGGTCAATCATCCGTACACACAGAAGTATGATTAAAAACGGTCATGTCATTCAATCTGACTTTTAAATCAGAAACGTCAAAAAGATGAACCGAAGGTCGCGAAGCGCTATGAACATGGCCGGGTTGGTGCCAAGACAGACAGGCGCATGATTTAAACCGGTCATGGAATTGCATGTGTCCGCTTAATCAAAAATTTTGAACAGATGAAACAGTGAATTCCCATCTATGTGATTACTCTGCTAACCTCTGTCTTCCTGTTTCTTTCTGATTGGCATTGGCTTTTCCCGATAGATAACACATTCAGGGGCAAAACATGAGTCAGGACAAGCACTTCATCCAGATCGCCGATATCAACGCTTCGGAAACGGCAGACTGGAATGACGGAAAAGGTTTTATACCGGTCTGGCTGGCCGGATCCTTCGATGGCGGGGGATATGTCATATCCGATCTGTACATTAATCGGCCGGATGGATGCTGTGTAGGCCTGTTTGGTTCTGCATACATGGCGAAAATTGCAAATATCGGTCTTGTGGATGTGCACATTGTCGGCCGGGAAAGTGTGGGAGGAATCGCAGGAAAAAGTTATTTAAGCGATATCTCCAGTTCGTTTGTTACCGGAAGCGTGACTGGAGATGGCAGGCAATCGTCTTCAGGCCGGTGCATATACGGTGTCCCGGAAGATGCTGTTTGTGAAGTGAGAGGCTGCCGACTATCCAAACCGATTATCCGTTTAGCGTCTGTAAAAATATTATGCTGCTAGTGGATTTTTATTATTCAAACATACTATTTTATATACAAACACGTTCCAATGTTTAAGTAGTTATAAGTCACTAACTACTTTGAAGTTTCACAGTGTAAAAAAATAAATGTAAAATTTAATATTTATTCGACTATGTTCTATAAAAGCATTGCAAGATTTTTAAAGCCAAAGTCTGCTAGTTACATTTTTGTACTCTCATTTACAATCCTGGCTTTTTCTTTTACATCATGTAACATATTTGATAGTGATGAGGGTGAAGTATATGTAATTATAAATATGAAAGCCGAAGACGGGGCGTTCTACAGGGACGGTTTACCGGGAGCGAACCCTGATCTGGTCGTCTCGCTGGGAGAAAATGTACGACTCAACCTGGAGGTAATCAACGGAACCCACGACTGGGTTGTGGACGAGTTTGATGTTGCTACCAGGCAGATCGGCGAGGGAGAATCCCACACAGTTGAGTTTCTGGCTGATGAAAGGGGTGAGTTCGAGTACTACAGCAGCACCGGGTCTTATCGAGAAGAAGGAATGTATGGCACGCTGAAAGTGCAGTAACCTGCTTTTGCAAGTCGCGGTGAGGTTCGCCTCATCGGCGGACTTGCCCGGGTAGCTACTGGACATTCCTGGCCCCACTCGGGCCCTCCCGAAAATATCGATGATTCTTCGGGTGCAAGGCAGAATAATTCCAGACGAACGCTCGTCGGTTTCAACCGCAAGTGTAATATTTTGTTGCTTTGGTACTTATGAACTGCAGCGCTGGTTAAACCTGGAACATTATTTAACCAGCGTCATTTGTCGGGTTTCGGTAAAGTCACCGGCTC
>JARULB010000011.1 GCA_029688905.1 Balneolales bacterium ANBcel1
TATCTAAGTTCTATCCATCTGTTTATACACATTCAATAACATGGGCGACTTTAGGTAAAAGTATTGCAAAGAATTATTTTTCAATGTCGAAGCCTGAATTCCAAAAAAAGTATGACTCCGGTGATGAGAAGGCTTTATTATATAAACTCGCAAATGATATTGATATAGCAGTGCGCTCATGCCAAGATAGACAATCCATTGGCATACCTATAGGTCCGGACACCTCTCACGTCATTTCTGAAATAATTGCAACAAGAATAGATTCTATTCTTCAATCAGAATATTCGAATTTCAATTTATCTGCGTGTAGATATTATGACGACTATTATCTTTTTGTAAATACACTTGATGAGGCGGACCAAGTTTTAAAAGGACTTCAAAGAGCACTTAATGAATTTGAATTGGAGGTTAACGAATCAAAGATTGAGATAAGGAAGTTTCCATTGGGATTTGAAGAAAGTTGGGTGGCAGAACTATTTCAATTTCAGTTTAAAGAGACAAATCAAGAAAATAGCGTAAAGCATTATTTCAGTCTCTTATGGCGAATTGCTGAAAAAAAATCAAAAAGAACAGATTGGGTTTTTAGATATGCGCTAAAGAGGTTTGAGTTTGGAACGGAAAAGATAAATTCAAAAAGTTGGAAAACATTTGAATGCCTGCTGATTAAAAGTGCGATGATTGAACCGTCAGTGCTTGATGTAGTAAATAGAATACTTTTGACTTATAAAAAAGAATTAGACTATCAATCACGTAGAGATATAAAAAACTTGGTCTATTATGTTTTAACTGAGCAGTCAAAGATGAATCATCATTTTGAAGTGTCATGGGCACTTTGGATGGCTCATAGTTTTGACATTATGATCGATGAAAAAATTGCAAATATCGTCATTAATTTAGGGGATACGACATCTTGCTTAATCTTGCTTTTTTTGGCTAAAGAAAGAGAAATGGTGATTGGAGAACCTGACTTTTATGAACTTGAGTTCATGTTAGTTGACACAGTTTTGTCCTCAGAACAATGGTTACTTGCATATGAAGCCATAAAAAAAGGTTGGCTTAAACCTATTGATGATAAATTAATAGATAAGAATTTATTTTTTAGTATCCTGTATGACTTGAATGTCGAGTTTTATGATGCAGAGAAGCAGCTTTCTGTTGTAAGTGTCGATGAGGAAAGCGGCTATACTGTCAAAGATGAAACAGAAAAATCAGAAAATATAGTAAAAGAACTTGATGAGGATCATTCACTTGCATCAATTATTTCAAATTTACAATGAAAAATGCTGGATCAAGGTCTATGCCATCCCTTGATTTGAGGAGGCAAAAAACCAACTCTCCCAATTCATCAATTATTTTTTCTAACATAATTGCATCACCTGTTAGCATGAATGATGTTGGCACACAATAATTCTCAGTTGTTTTTCAACCTCTTTCCAATCTGTATTCAGATCAACGGTTTTAATTTCAATAGGGTGCTGATCAAAATTGTAACGTAAATCTAAAGAATAACTGACTGTGGGGTAAATCAGGATGCCCCGTGTCCGTTGTCTTTTGCTTGATCCATCTCTCTGGTTCAAAAGGTAGCTAAACAACTGATATAAGTTGCCGGTTTGAATCTTTTTACTGCCGTGTTGCCCTGCGAGGGATTCCTGGTAGTATTTAGCGTCGATGATGATCACCTCCTGGTCGTTTTCTATAGTGATGTCAGTCTCCATTCGAGGCAGGTACTCAGAGTCGGCATCATTCACAGATTCTAATTGCCATTTGATATGGGGTTTGCCAACAGACCATGAAGGGTATTCAATCCTGTAGAAATTGTAAAGAAAGGCTTCAAATAAACTGGCCATTTTCCTTTCATCTCTTGTAAAGTCAGCAAATTGCCACTCACCGGGCTTTTCTGTTGGGAGGCTGTTTTCGTAGATGAGCTGACAGACATTAATAAGGAAAGAATAAAAACGGTTGTTCCTGTGAATCCTGACTTGTTTAAACAACTTTTGGCTGACTTCGAGAGTCTGAATATCCGGCATCATTTGAATTAATGATACAACATCCGCCTTGTGACTCTCAGCAAGTTCAGGGGCTTTTAATAAGGTTCGAAGAGTAGTTAGTAAGATTTGATTTGTGATGATATCGATGGAAAACTCATCTAAGCTGCATATTGTTCGTTGTTTCAGATACAGGCCTGATTTATAGGTTTCGCTGATCTCTACTTTGCCCTTGACGCCGGGTACCTCTATCGATTCATTGACATACGCTTTATCGATGCCACGTTTGAGAAGTATTCGGGTTCCATTAATCAATACTCGGGCAAAGAGATCCAGCAGTCGAGCCTGATCTTTCGCTGACACCTGAACTCTGTCCGCCTCATCGAGCTTGTTCCAGGCATAGCAGAGTAAATAGTAGATATTTTCAATTGGGATTTTCATGGCCCTCCAGAAGATTATTAACAAGCTTGTCAACTCTTTGCTGATCATCAAACCAGATTTCTTCGAGCATGGGTTTTATTTCGTGATCAATTACATCAGTATACCACTGAGATTCATTTTGGCCTGGTTTGTAGGAGCAGAAGTAACTGTGACCAATTTGAAATCCCGCTCCAAGACTTGCATCCCTTGATATCTCGTGATTTAGATTTTGTACCCTGTAGCAGATATGGTTGATCAAATTGCCGGACACCCCTAGTTCCTTTAATAATGATTTGAAATTATGATCAAAGACGGGAACCAGATTTATAAATGAGAATCTTCTTCTCAAGGCATAATCTACTATTGCAAGGGACCGGTCTGCTGTATTCATGGTGCCAATAATGTGTACATTCTCGGGGACAAAGAAAAAGTCAAGATCATCATCGGAGTAGGTTAGTTTAAGGGAGTGTTTTTTATCTCTTTTGTCCGGCTCTATTAGCATGAGCAACTCACCAAATATCTTGCTGAGATTGCCGCGGTTGATTTCGTCTATAATGAAAAAAAACTTTCGTTTTGGATGAGCGTGGGCTTTCTGGCAGAAGTTGTAGAAAACACCATTCTTCAAAATAAAACCGCCCTTCTTGCTCGGACGTAATCCCTGGATGAAGTCCTCGTAACTGTAAGACTGATGGAACTGTACCATTTCGATGCTGGTATCGTCGATCCTTCCTATGATGTGATAAGCGAGTTTTTTTGCAAGAAATGTTTTCCCGGTACCCGGAGGACCTTGTAATATGATATTTTTCTTTCTTTTCAGCAGTCTTGTGATTTTTTCAAACTGTGATGTGGACAAGAATGGTTTGTCCGGATCCTGTTCATAAACATAGGGCCTGATTTTTGACTTTTGCTCCTCCCGAACAGTGACAATATTTTTGTTGTCCATCATTTCCCGGATGATGTCAAATTCATCCTCACTCAGTTTGAAAAGACTGCCTTGGTTGTTCTTGAAAACCTCACAGTTCTCCAGTGCTGGATTATTTAGCAGTTCTACCCATTGGACCGGAATATTCAATTTGTCAATCAGTTCAAACTCGATGACCTCACCTTCGTCCTCGGTGCTATGCAGTGGCTTGGTAATCTGAAACAGGCCAATTATCTGTTTAACCGGACTGCTTTCATATCCGATTACCAGATCGCTTGGCTGAACAGCTTCGAAATATTTATAAATTCTACGTTTGTTTCCTTTTTCATTTCTGGCCGTATAGGTCTGCACGGTCCCAACTTCGCAATCACTTATAGACCAAATATTAGGATTGGCGTTTAGCCACCAAAAGTTCTCTGATTGTAACTCTTCAAGTTCTTCATTCCCGTTTTCTCTCGGTTCATCCTCAGGCCGAGGTTCTTTCACAGGGCCTGATGATGGTGCATGGTAAGGGAGGTCATGCTTATCAAAAACTTCTTTCAAATCCGGATAGAGTCGGATATAGCTGTCTAAGACGTACTCCCAGACTCTGGTGGGGCCGAAAATGTCCGGCTTAAATAGATTTCGATAATTATTAAAATCGCGCGATTTATACTGGAATAACTTGTCAGTTATCCAAGTAACTTTTCTGCGGTGCTTGTATTCGGCTTCATCCTCCTGATAGTAGTAGTCGCCGTCAATAATTCCAATTCCAACAACGGTATTCACTCCTTGTGTTGCAAAGATGAGATCGTTGATCCTGGCCTGTTTAAATAACCAGGCACTTAAAGCCGCACTGTTTTTTCCATATGAAGAAGTATCCGATGCTTGCAGGAACTCCTCTCGGGTTGAAAATGAATTCAGGTCTGCGTCGATGAAGCTAATGGCTGCTTCGCCTTCGTTCAAAAATGACTCCCATTGAAATGCCTGAGGGCCAGGGGAAAGTTTGAAATAGTTCCGGAATTGGTTGTTGAGGGTTATTGTATTCTCTCTTATTGACTTGAGCTTGCCCCTGATATCATCATAGCTGTTGACGATGGAGAGATCGTTTGGCTCATGTTTTTTAAGTGCGTGCCCTGCCATGCGACCAGCATCAGATTTTTTTGCCAATCGAGTGAATAACTGGTAAGCATCTTTGTGTGAATATCTTGTTTCAGGGTAGAGTGCAATCCAGCAAATTGTGCTGCCGAAGTTGCTCGGTCCCTGAAAATCAACGACATGTGATATATAGTCCGTTAGGTTGAGATCAGCAATCAATTTTAAAACGATTTGCTCGAGATACTTCTGCGTTGTCTCCTTTACTGTTCCTCTGTAAAAAAAGGTATGGTAAATGTTCCAGGGATTTTGCCAATTTGCAAACATATCCCGCTTTCCCATAGTATACTGATCCATTTGATCAAGCAGCTCACTGCTGTAATGGGTCAATGAAGACCTGTCCTTGCTACGAATGATATTTTTTATTTCCTCTGTTGTATCCCCGTTGATCTTATCGCCATTCAATAGTCTTGTGATTATTTCAGCCCTCAGCAGATTCACAGGATAAAAGTTTTGTAGTGGATCGACATACTCAGCGTAAATTTTCTCAAGCTCGGTTTCTGATAACTGATTCAGGGCATCATATAGATGAGTATCATTTGATGCGTATTCGTCATATTGCTTTGCCAGGGAAGTGATATAATCAAATTGTGTTTGCATGACAGATTCTGAATAGTGATTTAGGGAATAAGTAGATTTGGAACTGATTTAATGGAATTGATCAGTTTAAGCTACCTGTTGTCATCTGAAGGTGTTATGTAGTGGCTGAAGACTAATTACCGCTTCAACTAACATGACTGCATGTCCGTTGTTGAAATAGAGCGCACTACCGTCTGAAAAATTAATTACTTCAATATGATCATCATGCAGGATATCCCAATTCGGGGTTTCATTCGCTGATTCATATTCTTTTTGCACCGCAGCACCCTCAATAAGTGGTAAATGAATTAATTGCCTGGGACTGTTGAATATCCCAATTAAAAACTAATTGCAAATACAAGCAAGTGAAACGGGTACCATCAAGTCTAATATGCGCAATTCGCCGCCGACCATTGTGCTGAACAGCTCCGACCAGCCGGGCCATGACAGCTTTATCCTTTCTACCGCAATTCAAGGGAACTGACATTCGCCCTGGAACGACAAGCTTTGGCAGGGGTAGACGGGGTCAATAACCCATGTCCTGCCGGATACCGAATCCCCAGGCAGCGGAATAGAATGGCTATAGTTTTAGCTTCCGCTTACATAGCGAATATGCCGACATGGGCGGTACCGGTAGACGTGTGGGTGGTCTTTCTGTGCGCTGCATTAAGGATTAACGGCACTTTGATTCATTGCCGGACCGACCCGCAGGGGGGCGAAGGCCCTCGCCACCGCTTTGTGGGGGCGAAAATTTATTTTAGCTGATAGTTGCTCCCGGGAAAAATTACATTCAGGTATGCAACATTTATATGATAATCACTACGCAGCAGGTGCTTGCGTGGGATTTCGGTTTTGAAATTATCTGATTCAGCTCAGCTTATGACGAGCAGCTTTTATGTTGGAAGAATTCCACTTCAGTTTGAAATAACCAGAGAAATGTTACACCATAGTTACACCACACGTAAATAATATTATGATAAACACTTGTGTGTTATATCTTTATGTTCCTTGGTAGGAGCCGAAGATCGGATTCGAACCGACGACCTATTCATTACGAGTGAATTGCTCTACCAGCTGAGCTACTTCGGCTTGCGGTTTTCCGGATAAAGTTACGGTGTCATCCGCCTGTATCCGGCACTCGCCGGCCTTCCGGCTGCTCATGTTTCGATGACAACATGGTTCCGAATTGCGGCAAGTATAAATATACGGAGTTTCGTGTTTTGGTAAAACCGTGACAGGCCGGAATGTTACTGCCTGATATTACTTGTTTCTGATGTTATAAGGTCATCACATTGCCGGTCATCAACCGCTCCGTCAGCCAAATCGAAGCGGCCATATCTCAATTTTATCCATTGTCCCGCACAGGTATCTGAGAAAAATGCGGCCGTACAGCGTTTCGTTTTGTGACAGGAGGCCACCGTTTTGTATCTTTGGCTTTTTCAGACCCAACTCTGACCATCCGGAAAATGACCGCACTGCTGCTTTTACTCCTTACTGTAATCATCACGTTTATGGCCTGGTATGCCATACCGCAGTGGCAGTACCGGGGAATGCTGAAACCGTATGAGGCGTGGCGCGAGGGGAAGTGGCACCAGCTTGTCACATCAGGGTTTCTCCACGCTGACGGGTCGCACCTGCTGGTAAATATGTTCGTTTTCTTCTTTTTCGGGCCCACCCTGGAGCAGGAGATCGGTACCGGGTTGTTCCTGCCGCTTTACGCAACCGCCCTTGTGGCTTCGAGTCTGCCGACCCTCATCATCGAGCGCAACAACCCGAGGTATGCCAGCCTTGGCGCATCCGGCGCAGTGGAAGCGGTACTGTTCGGGTACATTGTCATGTTTCCGCTCAACAAGATCTATATCATTTTTATCCCGATCGGTATACCGGCCATCATTTTCGGCGGTCTCTTTCTGCTTTACAGCTATTTTGAGTCACGTCGACGCCGCGATAATGTCAACCATGTTGCGCATATTGCGGGAGCGTTGTATGGCGCGGTCTACACCCTGTTGCTCGTACCGGACGCGTTTTCACGCTTTCTCGGGCACTTTGGTTTTTGATCCGACCGGCAAGCACGCAGTGTGGTGGCAATTATCGTTTTCACACGGCATCGGCCGCCACCAACCTGACTTCCGGCGAAATCATTCCGCCTGCAATCAGAAACCGTCAAGCAAGCAGGCATCCCGGCATCAGCCGTGCTTCCCGCGAAACTCCTGCATGAACGTAACCAGAGCCTCCACGCTTTCCTTCGGGCAGGCGTTATAGATGCTGGCCCGGATTCCACCCGCACTTCGGTGCCCTTTCAAACCGCTCATGCCGGCTTCTTTGGCCGCGGCGACAAAGGCCTTCTCCAGTTCTTCGCTCCTGAGGCGGAAGGTGACGTTCATCAGTGAACGGGAAGCCTTTTCCGCGTTGCCCTGATAAAAATCGTCCTTGTCAATTTCCTGATAGAGGATCTGTGCTTTTTCCCGGTTCAGCCGGTCGATGGCTTCCAGTCCGCCTTTGCCTTCAAGCCACTCCAGGACATAATTGAAGACATAGACACCGAATACTGGTGGGGTGTTGAACAGGGTACCTACCTGGGTGGGGTATGAGAGCATGCTTGAAACATTCTCCTTACGTGCTTTTTCAAGAAAATCCTTGCGCAGAATTACTATGGCGAGTCCGGCCGGACCGGCATTTTTCTGTGCGCCGGCATAGAGCACCCCATAGCGCCGGATGTCGACCGGCCGTGATAAAAAGTCGGAGGAAGCGTCGCAAACGAGCGGAACTCCTTGCGAATCGGGCTCATTTCGAAACTGGGTACCATAGATGGTGTTGTTGGATGTAAAGTGGACATACTCTCCCTTTCCGGAAAAGGAGAGCTCTTCGTTGGCCGGCACGCGGCTGAAGTTGCTGTCTTCGGAAGTGAATGCCACATGTACATCCCCAAACAAACGGGCCTCTTTGATGGCCTTCTTTGACCAGATTCCGGTATTGATGTAATCCGCAGTTTTGCCGTAGTTGAAATTGTAGGGCACCATCAAAAACTGCAAACTTGCGCCGCCCTGGTAGAACAAAATTTCATAATCGTCACCAAGTCCGAGCAGTCGGCCCAGACGTTCCCGCGCCTGGCGGTCAATTTCGGTGTATTCAGGTCCGCGATGACTCATTTCAATAATGGATGAGCCTGCGCCGCGGTAATCCGGCATTTCCGCCTGCACCTTTTCGAGTACTTCCAGGGGGAGGGCGGCCGGACCGGCGCTGAAATTGTGAGCTCGTTTCTGGTTCATATCGTCAGGGTTTAATCGTCTGTAGAAGGAGGGTTCAGGGAGGGGGATGCGTTCGTGCGAACTCGTTCAAAAAGTATGGACGAGCAAGCCGGAGCGCAGTTTCGGCTCAAACCAGGTGGATTTTGGCGGCATTAACTGATGGTTGTCGGCAACCGATATCAATTCATCGATACTGGTTGGATACATGCTGATGGCAAGCTCCGCCTTGCCGGTGTCAACGGCTCGTTCCAGTTCACCGGTTCCTCTGATGCCCCCCACGAAGGAGAGGTTGGGGTCGGTTCGCTGATCTTCGATATCCAGCAGCGGCAGCAGGATGTGCTTGTGCAGGCGCGAAACATCCAGTTGTGCAACGGCTTCGCCGGCAGGGTCTTCGGGCAGATCCATGCCATACCAGCGGCCGCCGGAATAAAGTGAAATCCGGCCCGGTTTGTCGGGAACCGGATGAACATCGGGGGCCAATTCGAACGCACTGTTCAGCTTCTCCATGAAGTCCGAAGGGGTCTTGTGGACCAGGCGGTTGTATGCGAGGATGCGCATTTCATCCATCGGGATGATTACGGCGGGGAAAAACTCGAACTCGTCATCACCATAATCATCCTTGCGAAGCGTTTCCGCCACTCTTGACGCGCTTTTGCAGCGATGGTGGCCGTCAGCGACATAGAGGGCATCCACCGACCGAAAAGCATCAACAAAAGGCTGTGGATCGGTTATCTGCCAGACTCTGTGGATGACACCGTCGGAGGCGGTAAACGAATAGAGCGGTTCCCTGGCCGAGAGAATTTTGTTTGTGAGTCGGGTGATGGTGCTGTCGGCCTTGCAGGTCAGCATGACCGGTTCGGCATGAGCCCGCTGTGTGAGGATGTGGCGGGTCCGGTCATCTTCCTTGTCAGGCCGCGTAAGCTCGTGTTTTTTGATCCGGTCTTCGTCATAGTCCTTTACCGAAACGCACGCATAAAGCCCGGTCTGAGTGTGGGTACCCATTTGCTGCTGGTACAAATAGAGCTGAGGGGAAGATTCCAGTATGAGAACCCCGTTTTTCTGCATATTTTTGAGGTTCGATGCGCCGGCTTCATACACGGCATTCGAATAGAGTTCGGTTTCTTTCGGAAGATCTATTTCAGGGCGGATGACATGAAGGAAGCTGTCCGGTCGGCCTTCAGCCAGTTGGCGTGCTTCGCTGGTGTTGATGACGTCGTAGGGAACACAGGCGACCTGCTCTTCCCGGCCCGGTGCCGGGCGTAATGCCTTGAATGGCTTGATCGTAATCATATTCGATAAAAGAGGAAAATTATGTTGACGGATGATGCGATCCGGTATGCAGACTAAAATACGAAATTGACGGCCAATGTGAAGGTGCGGCCGCGGATGATAGCGCTTTTAATTATTTTACTTTCAATTAATAACAGGAGATGAAAATGTCGGAGAACGAATCCGGAAAAGTTACGCCAGAACAGCAGGATCAGGTACTCTTCATGATGCTGGTTCAGCAGCATCAGCAGATAGCCATGATGGGCCTGGGAGAGATGGAAAACCCGGCAACGGGCAAAAAATCCAGGGATCCGAAAGCCGTCAAGTATGCGGTTGATACGCTGAATATGCTGCAGAAGTTCACTTCAGGAAATCTGACGGACGAGATGTCGAGCTACCTGTCGGATACACTGAAAACGATGAGAAACAAATATGCGCAGCTCAGCAAGCCGGAGGAGGAGTAACGGACCGCAGTTATGGAAGAGGGAGTGTTAATCGAGGCCGGCGGTGGGGTTGTATTCCGCGGAGGTGGCAAAGACCGTGACATCCTGCTGATCTTTCGGCGGGGTGTGTGGGATCTGCCGAAAGGCAAGATCGAGCAGGGGGAGTCGATCGAAGAAGGGGCGGTACGAGAGGTTGAGGAAGAGACCGGATGCGCGGGAGTTCACATTACCGGCGATCTCGGAACAACGAATCACAGTTATCTTGAAAACGGGGTGATGTACCAAAAGCGGACCCGGTGGTACGCGATGCAATGCAAGACTGCGAATCTGAAGCCGCAGCATGAGGAACAAATCGAAGACCTGCGGTGGATGCTTCCGGCCACCGCGATTGAAAAGGTTCATTTCGAGAACCTGAAAGTGGTGATCCGGAGATTTTGCAAGGCTGTGGAGTAGGTGCGACAGAGATAAAGCGCAACAAGACCGAATTCACCGGATTGGATTCGGCCCGTATTCCATATTCAGCCCCTGGGTCGCCCGAAGGTCTGGATATTATTGCCGGATCAATTATTGGCTGCCAGCCGGAACATGATCGGAAGCTGGAACTGAACGCGAACCGCCCGTCCCCGCTGTCTTCCGACCGTCCATTCCACCGACTGAATGGCAGCAATGGCCGCTTCGTCACAGCCACCGCCGATCCCGCGAATAATCTGGGGATTGGTCACATTTCCATTCTCATCCACAACGAACTGAACGATCACACGGCCCTCGATCCCTGCTCTGCGTGCGGCATCCGGATAGACGATATTGTTATAGATGGCCTGGAGTCCGCCGATGGGTTCGGGCATATCTTCAACAACCTGGAAAATTTCCGGCTCCTCTTCTTCATCGTCCGGCGGAGGCGGCGGAGGCGGCATTTCCATGGGTGCATCCAGGTCAAGATCCGTATCCAGATCAAAAAACTGGTCTTCTATGATTTCATCATCGGGCACAGGCTCCGGTTGGGGCGGCCTGGGCGGCGGAGGCGGGGTGGTCTCCTGCTCGGTCTGAATGATCTCTTCCATCTCGATCACATCCTGATCCCTTTCAATGATCTCGAAGTCACCCGTGAAATCTAGATTAACTTTGAAGATGGTGATGAAGATCAGCAGCGTACCAATGATTCCGACCTGAATGTTTATGATATAGCTTCTTCTGAGATCAGCAGCCGGTTTTTTTCGTTCTAAAGCAGACATGAAACCTTATTATATGTCGTTTTTTGGCAAGCTTAAAATAAAGCAGAAATTACGTTTTAAGCAAATTACCTTTTTGTTATATGTGAAAGTCAGGATATAACTAAAAAACAGAGGAATTATTCTTCTATTGCCGACGTAAGTATCGCTTAAGGGGGAGCAGGACCAGACAGGCAGTAATAGCTCCCAGTGAATTTGCGATAAAATCGCCCCAGCTTGCGGTTCTGTTGCCTGGAATATAATGTTGGAGGATTTCGATGATACCGCCGAACAGCACTCCGGCGATCAAAAGCAGCAGCAGGCTCGTTTCAGTTCTTTCGCGGTAGACAATAAGATAGAGGCCTAGAAAGAAGGTCCAGCCGCCAAACATGCCAAAATGACCGACCTTGTCGTAAGAAAAGAGCGAACTTTCGGGGATGGTGTTTGCCGGAAGAAGTGTCAGAGCCAGCATGAGCAGTGTCCACAGGACAAATACAGGCGGAATGGCCTTTTTCAGGGATTGATAGCGGTGTAATGCGTCTGTCATGTGAAGTCTGATGGTTCCGGAAAGAGTTTGCCCCTGGATGCGAGAGTGGAAATGTGCTGATATCCATGGAGCAGTGCGAGTTCACAGCCGGTTATGGTGTCGCTGTCATGAGTCATGAACGCTGCAATCTGGCCTGCAAGTATATCTCCGAAACCGGCCCGCGCAAAAACGGATGTATCATATCCGGTGATGAGGGTTTGATTTGGCCGTGGGCAATGGACCATGACAGGGTTTCCTTTGCTGACGATGTTGCAACCGAGGCGTTGTGCCAGCGACCGGGTCATCTGAAGTCGTTCCGAGTCATTTGCAAAAGCAGTTCCGGCAAGGTTTTTAAGCTCTCCGGGATGCGGGGTAAGAATTACCGAGCCGGGGTCTTTTCGTTCCGTGAAGGCTTCCGGGTTTTCTGCAACGGCAAGGAGTCCGTCGGCATCCACTATAATCGGACCCTCGCTCTTCCGGATTACCTTTGCGACAAAAGCCAGGGTCTGGCGATCCCGCCCGATGCCGGGGCCGATTACGGTAACACCCTTCTTTTCGGAGATGAGATCAAGAACCTGTCCGGAATCTTTTTCGGTGAAACTGACGCTGTTTGCAGGTCCCACCGGATGCTTGATGAGCGATGGCGCCTGCACATCCATGGTCTGCAGCCACTGTGAGGGGTGGATCAGGGTGACTGCTCCCATCCCCAGGGCCCATGCCGCTTTGGCGGCGTAGAGCGGGGCTCCGGTGAGACCGGCCGACCCGCCAATGACATGGACAACCCCGTTGTTGTATTTGTGGAGGGAGCTTCGGTCGTCTGCGCCACGTTTTGCGAGGAGGTCTTCCGGAACCAGGGTTTCATCCAGCAGCCTGACGGATATGCCGGATTTGTACCGGTTGGGAAACGGGAGATCCAGCAGAAGCCGTTTGCCGCAGAAATTGGGTCCCTGGCCGATGTAGCAGCCCAGCTTGCGGACGCCGAACTGGAGGGTTTTGTCCGCCTTGACGGTATGCCCCAGGCGCTCGCCGGTGTCGCAATGCAGTCCGGAGGGGAGATCCAGCGCGTAGACCGGTTTTCCGCAGGAGTTGATTTGGTGGATGACATCCGATACGGGGGCTCTTGTTTCACTGCGCAGGCCGGTGCCGAAGATGCCGTCCACAATCAGGTCGGCTGTGCGGGCAGGGTCATCGGAAACGTTCCACTCAGTCCGGATATCCAGTTCCGTTCCCATCCCTTCGGCAAGCCGGCGAAGCCTCTTCAGGTTCCGGGAGGCGTCATCCGACCAGCCTTCCAGTCCAAGTGCCGGTACAAGAATAATGCGATAGCCGTCATCCAGCAAAAGCCGCGCGGCTACCAGAGCGTCTCCGGCGTTGTTACCTTTGCCGCAGACGACAAGAATCGTGCTTCCGGCGGGGAAATCAGAGCGGATAATGTCGGCTGTCCGGTTTCCCGCGATTTCCATCAGGGTTTCGCCGGGGATACCAAACGACTCTATGGTCTGCTGATCCACTTGCCGGCTTTGATCGGCCGTGGCCAGCGACAAGCGGAAGTAGCTGTTGGAAGGTAACATAGTGGACACCGGTCTCAATGATCATTGAGGGTTGCGTCAGTAAGAACGTGCAAACAGTACCGGGAAAGGTGACTCTTTTCCGGTCAGAATGCATTTGCCGGGTTGTGGTTCAGGTTTGAGGGGCAGACACCGGATGGTCGCTTTGGTGTCGTTTTTGATCTGCTCCTCGGTTGCTGCCGTACGATCCCAGTGCGCGTAGACAAAGCCGCCATGGGTGTCAAGAATCTCCTTGAATTCATCGTAGGAGTCGGCGGTACGGGTCTGTTCCCTGGTTCTGCGCAGCGCGGCCTTGTAGAGATCCGCCTGAATCGTTTCCAGCAGTTCGGGGATGCGTTGTTCGAGGCCTTCACGATCGACAATCTCTTTTTGCAGCGTATCGCGCCGGGCAAGCTCTACCTTGTTGTTGGCGACATCCCGGGGGCCTATGGCGATACGGAGCGGCGTGCCTTCCACTTCATGCTGGGCGAATTTCCAGCCAGGTTTGTACTGGTCGCGGTCGTCGAAACGCACGCGGATACCGGCTTCGCGAAGCGATGCAAGCAGCGCGCTGCCATACCCGGAGACCTTCGCCTTCTCCTCGTCATTACGCCAGATCGGTACGATGACGACCTGTACGGGTGCCAGACGCGGCGGCAGCACCAGTCCGTTGTCATCGGAATGGGTCATGATCATCCCGCCGATCAGACGGGTGGATACGCCCCAGCTGGTAGCCCAGACAAATTTCTCCTTGCCGTCGCTGTCCTGGAAGCGGACGTCAAAGGCTTTCGCGAAATTCTGTCCGAGAAAATGGGAGGTTCCCGCCTGAAGCGCCTTGCCATCCTGCATCATCGCCTCGATGCAAAAGGTGTCGACCGCCCCTGCGAACCGCTCGGACTCGGTCTTGACGCCGACTTCAACCGGCATCGCCAGGTACTCCTCGGCAAAGGTCCGGTACACTTCGAGCATTTGGAAGGCCTCATCCCGCGCTTCCTCTTCGGTGGCATGGGCGGTATGCCCTTCCTGCCACAGAAACTCCATCGTGCGCAGGAACAGGCGCGTGCGCATCTCCCAGCGAACCACATTCGCCCACTGGTTAATCAGAATCGGCAAATCACGGTACGACTGAATCCAGTCGCGATAGGTGTCCCAGATAATGGTCTCGGATGTTGGACGCACGATCAACTCCTCTTCCAGCCGGGAGGTCGGATCCACCGTTACCCCGTGATCGGAATTGACCAGCCGACTGTGAGTAACCACGGCACACTCCTTGGCAAATCCTTCTACATGCTGCGCCTCTTTGGAAAGAAACGACTTCGGGATGAAGAGCGGAAAATAGGCGTTGCTGTGACCGGTCTCCTTGAACATGTCGTCCAGCTGTCGCTGCATGTTTTCCCACAAGGCATATCCGTTCGGCTTGATGACCATACACCCCCTGACAGGAGAGTGAGATGCCAGCTGCGCTTCCCGTACCACATCAAGGTACCATTGTGAATAATCTTTTGATCTTTCCGTGATTTTTTTTGCCATGACTTCAGGTAGGAATAATAATGGAAGGCTGGCCGTAAGCACTGTAATTAAACGCGTGTACCGCCAGTTGTACAGAAAGATGAAAATAACGCATTCCGCTTCCATATTCATCCGCAAAATCAATCTGTCGAAATAAGTTTTTTTAACCCTACGTTTTCTCTGCGGATGATTTTTCTTATATTTGGCATCTGTAAATAATTGGCGTGGTAGCTCAGTTGGTTAGAGCGTCGGATTCATAACCCGGAGGTCGGCGGTTCAATTCCGCCCCACGCTACGCAAGTCAAAACCCTGATGCATGATCATTGATCACCTCTGCATGCCTCAGGGTTTTTTTGTGCCGGGCGGGAGGAGCGGTATATGGCCGGCTGCAGCTCCGCAGTCGTATCCAAGCGATTGTTTTGCAATATTCGTACTTTAGCACTCCAAAGTAACAGATACTGGTTGGTATTTTTAACTCATCGTTGATTGAAACTGGACATGACATTACTCAGAACACACACATGCGGGGAACTGACCCGCGAAATGACAGGCGAAACGGCAATTTTGAATGGTTGGGTGGATACGCGCCGTGACCTTGGCGGCGTGATTTTTATTGATCTGCGCGATCGCTACGGAATAACACAGGTGGTTTTTTCACCCCAGGATGACCAGGAGGCCCATCAGTTGGCCGATCAGTTGCGCTCGGAATTTGTGATTGGTGTTAAGGGTGAGGTGCGAGGCCGGGATCCCGAGAATATCAACCCGAATGTAAAAACCGGTGACATCGAACTGCGGGTCAGGGAGCTTGTCCTCTACTCCAAATCGGAAACCCCGCCGTTTGAGATCGAGGATGAGGTGAAGACGAACGAGGATTTGCGCCTGAAATACCGGTATCTGGATCTGCGCCGTCCCGCCATGCAGCGAAACCTGCTGCTGCGCTCCGCTATATACAAAAGCACGCGCGACTATTTTTATGAAAATGATTTTGCCGAGATCGAGACCCCTTTTCTGATGCGCAGTACGCCCGAGGGCGCGCGCGACTACCTGGTGCCCAGCCGGGTCAATCCCGGAAAGTTTTTTGCCCTTCCCCAAAGTCCGCAGACATACAAGCAGATTTTGATGGTCTCCGGCATGGACCGTTACTTCCAGATCGTCAAATGTTTCCGCGATGAGGACCTCCGGGCCGATCGTCAACCGGAATTCACCCAGATCGACGTGGAGATGTCGTTTGTCGACGAAGAGGGAATTTACAGGATGGGTGAAGGCCTGATGCAACGCATCCTCAAGGAGACCAAAGGTGTCGACGTTTCCGCACCTTTTCCGCGGATGAGTTACCATGAGGCCATGACCACCTACGGCAGCGACAAACCCGATACCCGCTTCGGCATGAAGTTCGTCGATTTTTCCGATATCGTGAAGAAATCGGAATTCCGGGTGTTTTCAAAAACGGTGGCCGACGGCGGCGCTGTGGTTGGTTTCGTTGTTCCCGGCAAGGGTTCTCTCGGCAGGGGCGTCATGGACCGCCTTACCCGGCGAGCCCAGGATGAAATCGGGGCCGGCGGACTCATCTACATCAAGAATAACAGCGAAGAGGTGTACTCCAGCGTCAGCAAGTTTGTTTCTGAAGAGATCACGCTCGAAATGGTGGAAAAAAGCGGTGCAGAGAAGGGGGATCTGATCCTGATCCTGGCCGGACCCAAAACCACCGTGTACGGTCAGCTGGGGGATCTCAGGCTGCTGATAGCCGGAGAGTACGACATGATCGACACCTCCAAATACAACCTGCTCTGGGTTACCGATTTCCCGTTGCTGGAATATGACGAGGAAGACGGCCGTTTTTACGCGATGCACCATCCGTTTACTTCGCCGCATGAAGAGGATATGGAAAAACTGGAATCCGCCCCCGAAAAAGTTCGTGCACGGGCTTATGACCTGGTGATGAACGGCAGCGAGATCGGTGGAGGTTCCATTCGTATCCACAACTCCGATGTTCAATCGCGCATGTTTGAGGCGCTCGGAATCGGCAAGGAGGAAGCCCGGCAAAAATTTGGATTCCTGCTGGATGCGTTCAAATTCGGAGCGCCCCCCCATGGCGGAATCGCCCTGGGACTGGATCGTGTGGCCATGTTGCTGACGGGAGCCAAAAGCCTCCGGGAGGTTATTGCATTTCCGAAAAACCAGCGTGCCATCAGCCTGATGGACAACTGCCCGAGCGAGGTCGATGCCGCGCAACTCGAAGAACTGCACATCCGCCTGGCACCGCAAACAGGAAAAAAATAGGCGTGCTGCCGCAGGCTATGCCGCCTGCTACTTGTCGTCCAGCAGCGTTTTGTACTTCACACCGCTTTTATAGACGCGGTTGACTCCGTTGAAGGCAGCTATCCTGTAGGCTTCCGAATAGGTGGGGTAGTTGTGTACGGTATTCAGGAAATAACGGACATCTCCGTTGTAGTGGAGCACCGCCTGTCCGATATGGATCAGGTCGCACGCCCCTTCACCGACAATATGAATGCCCAGAAGCTTCAACGACTCGGTTTCAAAAACCAGTTTCAAAATACCCCGCGGGCTCTGTGAAATGTTGGCCTTGGTGAGATTCCGGTAATAGGCGCGGCCGATGGTGATATCCTTGCTTTGGGCCCTTGCCTCCCGTTCGGTGAGACCGATACTGGCGATTTCGGGTATGCTGTAAATGCCGTAGGGAATGCTGCTGTGCATCTCGAGGCTGGAGGCGCCAAACATGTTGCATGAGGAGATACGCCCTTGTGAAAAAGAGACGGAGGCCAGGCCGGGATGCCCGATCACATCGCCGGCGGCAAAAATGGAGGGGATATTGGTGCGATAGTGATGATCCACCTTGATAAATCCCTGCTCGTCAAACTCCATGTCCAGGCTTTCCAGGCCGAGATTTCGCGTGTTGGGCTTCCGCTCTCCAAAATAGAGTACCTGTTCAGTTTCGGTGACATGCAGGCTATCGGTCTCCTTTTCCCTGAATTTTACCTCGGTACAGTTCCGGAGGGAGTTGGTGCTGATGTCGATAACTTCGGTATTGTTGAAAACCGAAATACGCATGTCGCTGATGATTTCATCAAACTCCTTCTTCGCTTCCCGGTCGAGGAACACCAGATAGTCTTCCTTTTCATTGAGGATGGTTACCCTGGTGCCCAGGGCGGTGAAAATGGTGGCGAATTCAACAGCCTGAACATTTGTGCCGACTATGACGAGCCTTTTTGGGATATAATTCAGGTCAAGGATGGAGCGGTTATCCAGAATGGTGGCATGGTCCACTTCGAACTTCTTCGGGGTTACCGTTTGCCCGCCGGTGGATACCAGAATATAGTCGGTGGTGAAACGGGTAACCGAACCGTCCTCCTTTTTGACTTCAACGGTGTGCGGGTCGACGATTGTCCCGAAACCAAGTTCCGTATCCACCTCGTTTTTGATGAGATTTTCCTTGATTTCGCTGTTCTCGCTGGCCAGTACAATATCCTTGTATTTAAGTACATCCCGCATTTTGAAGCGGTCGTACGGTTTCACCCCGTCGGTATCGCCGAAACGGGAACTGTACTTGAAAATATTGCTGGCCGTTTCCCGCAGCGCCTTGCTGGGAACGGTGCCGGTATTGATCCATGAACCGCCCAGATAGTGTTCGTTTGCTTCAATAATGAGTGCTTTTTTGTCAAACTTGGCCGATTGCATGGCACAGGAGAAACCTGCGGGGCCGCTGCCGAGAATGATCACATCATAATCTCTGCTCATGTCGGATGGGTGCCTTGTGTTAAAATTTTTAATTCATGTCCTACAAGATAGCAGTAAAATGAGAGCCGTTCAGAGAAATTATTTATGTGGATGCAATGTTATAGGGGTGTACGTAACTAATGACAAGTCAACCTGTTCAACTTAAAAACTAGATGAGGTTATACTATGGCTTTTACACTTCCTGATCTTCCATATGCATACGATGCGCTTGAGCCGCATATTGATGCCCGAACAATGGAGATCCATCATACCAAGCACCATCAAACTTATGTCAACAAAGCAAATGACGCACTGAAAGGACATCCGCTGGCTGACCGTCCGGTGGAAGAGGTGCTTAAAAATATCGACAGTGTCGGCAGCGATATCAAACAGGCGGTGATCAATAATGCCGGCGGACACGCCAACCACTCCCTTTTCTGGGAAATTCTTGGTCCCAATGCCGGTGGTGAACCCAAAGGGGCGGTTGCCGATGCCATCGACAGTACATTCGGCTCATTTGACAACTTCAAGGAGAAATTCGCCAATGCCGGAGTAACCCGGTTCGGCTCGGGATGGGCCTGGCTTGTGGTAAATTCCGACAAAAAGCTGGAGGTAACCTCCACTTTGAATCAGGATAGCCCTCTGATGAAGGGGCAGGAGCCCATTCTCGGTCTGGATGTCTGGGAACACGCCTATTACCTGAATTATCAGAATCGTCGGCCCGACTATATCGCCGCATTCTGGAATGTCGTGAATTGGGACAAGGTGGAAGAGAATTTCAAAAAAGCCACCAGCTGATAAACGGATCCACTGAAGCCGGTTTGTCCGCGGATGAAGTATCGCTGCGGATGATCCCGGCTTTTTTTATGTCCGGAACTTACTGCTGCCGGCAAAACATACACAGGAGAGGCGCCATTCGGGGTAGTTGGCTACGGATTGCTGAACGTTACCTCAATCCATTTGCTGAACGTATCTCCCATACGGCGCTGCAGGAGAATAATGTGTTCTCTATGTTCCTGGTCCCGGTCGCTTGCGGTGCCGGTCCGGCCCGAGGCGCTCTCGCTGGTGATTAGCGGGGCCGAATGTGCCGACTCCTTGTCGAGCAGGGTGATCGGGTCCACTTCAAAACCGAGGGTAACCTTTTTGCCCCCTCTGATGTCCGGAGAAAACTGACTGGTTGACCGTACTTGCAGGGGCACAGCAAAAAAGAGCCGGCCACGGTGCTCTTCATCATCATGATGTATATAGAGGTTCTGTGCACGAAGCTGGACTAGTGGAACCGGTGCCGGTTGCATGTTGTCGCGGCGCCCCCTGCGTTGAATCAGCAAAGCACGCTCTGCCATGGTGTTTCGGGCTGCGCGAACAATATGCCTGTTTTCGGGCATGTTTTCCCAATTCGGCTCTTCAAGATAGCGTTTGCGCGCCTGGGAATAGTTTCCCAGCTCGTAGAAAAATCCGGTTGGATAGGTGATGCCGAACGACCGCTGGAATGAGCTTTCTCCGTCGATGAACAGGGTGAATCCGAAATTTTTTGCTCGCTGGTAGAGTCTTGCATTCACGAAATCAACCATTACGAACAGATGGGAGGCATCGTGACCAACTCGAACAACTATCCCGTCAAGCTGATGTCTTTCAAACTGATTCATCTGTGAGAATAGCTCTTCGGCATCGGATTCGAATGACATACTGTCCGGCTCTTTGAACTGACTGGTGACTTTTGTTGTTGTTGAGCAGGAACAAAGCAGAAAAATGACTGTAGCGACGACTGTCAGGTTATGTAATAACTTCATGATACGGAAAGAGAATTTCTGTCAGATTATTGCGTTTGCAGGATTAATCGACTCCGGTCGGATCGAGCACTAATTGCGTTTCGCTTTGTTACACTAACGCTTTGTTGCACAAACTATGTTTTTTTAACGGAATCACCGAAACGTTCACTAAAAAAGATAAATTATGCAATTCGGATATGGAATGGGGCCGGATACGTCCTGGATGAGGACAGAACTCACAGACCTGGGAGTGCAGGAGTTAACCACTGTGGAAGAAGTTGACCGTGTTTTTAAGGACTCCAAAGGAACCATGCTGCTTGTTATCAATTCTGTGTGTGGATGTGCTGCGGGAAATGCACGCCCCGGCATGAAGCTGGCAATTGGTCACTCGAAAAAGCCTGACGCCCTGTACACGGTTTTTGCCGGCCAGGATAAGGACGCAACGGCACGGGCACGCGAATACTTTAGCGACTTTCCCCCCTCATCGCCGGCTTTTGCCTTTTTCAAGGACGGCGAAATCAAAGCGATGGTCCCGCGTCACCGGATCGAGGGAAGAACAGCACAGGAGGTGGCCGACGATCTTGTCATGATTTTTGACACTTTCTGCGGGGAGAAGGTCGAAAACAAGCAGTGATGCATGACCGCCTTTCTAGGTGATGCCAGGAGCAGTATTGATTGCACTATTCGGGCCGTCTTGGTGTTAGTGATTGAATAGCAATAATTTAATTCTGTTCCGGGTTTGCAGTTTGCTCGCCCGTGACCCATTCCATGACCCCGGATCTTCCGGGTTCGGCCGATATCGTAGCTTGTAGCTGCATAAGCATCCGGTACAAGCCGACATGTGCTCGGGTGACATAGACAAAGTGATGAGTACCTCGTGGCTCGGGTTGGCGGACAGCCTCGGCAGCCAGATGTTTGTACATATTGCCAAACTCCATGTCGCCGAAGTCAAAGCGGTCTTGTTGATATGGTGCTACTACCAGCTCGCCAAATTTCCGGCACAATTCAAAAAAGTCGTTTTCGTAATCCGGATCGGTTCCGTTGCTATGGATGAGTCCAAGTCGTATGTAGAGCCCTCTGAGAGTTTCTGGGTCTGCTTCAAGCTGTGCGGGGAGAAGTGAAACGTAATCACTGAAAAAATCAGATGGGCACACCTTGACGCATCCGAAGTCCAGCACGCCAAGGCGTCCGTCGCTGCATAACAGGTAATTACCGGGATGGGCATCGGCATGCAGCGTCCTGGAGTCATTGATTTGGGCGTGGAAAAAATCCCAAAGAAGCTGGCCGTACCGGTTCCGCTCTTGAGAAGAGGGATTTCTTGCAAGAAACTCCGGCAGGTGCTCGCCATTGATGGCGGTCATAGTGAGGACCCTGGCCGTCGAGTATTTCTCCAGATATTCCGGAATTGCAAACTCTTTACCGTTGTATCGCTGGTGAAAAGTGCTGATTTGCCGCCCTTCATGGCGATAGTCGGTCTCTTCCATCATCCTCTCCCGGACCTCAACAAAATAGTCGTCCGTTTTTTCACTTTGAACGATGCGTTTGAATACCATTTTTGCCATGTCCAGATCGGATGAGATACTTGCCCTGACATTCGGGTACTGAATTTTTACAACGACATCGCGTCCATCATAAAGCTTGGCCCGATGTACCTGGCCGATGGAGGCGGCTGCAGCGGCATTCGGATCAAAGTGCTTGAAAATCAATTCCGGATAATCACCGAGCTCATTTTTTATGATCTGCCGAACAAGTGCTTTGCCGATGGGCGGAACCTTGTATTGAGCCTGGGACATGATATCCGCGAACTCTTCGGGCAAAATTCCATGGTCAAGACTCAGTGTCTGAGCCAGCTTTAAAGCCGTTCCACGAAGCTGGGAAAATTCGTCATACAGAGATTTTGCATTAGCCGCATGCAGCTTTTTGCGGGCATCCTGTCTGGCATCACCGTCCAAAAATGAGCTTTTAAAGCGATGCAAGGCATAGTTTGTTCCCAGCTTCAATCCGGCACGCGCTATGCGGGAGCCTCGCTCAAAACGGGAGGATGGAAAATCATTCATTGGGAGATACTTGTTGGAAAACGTATTGTGGATATCCGGATTCCCCGGAAGCTTGTTGTTCACAGAGACCTACCATCGCAGCAGCCTCCGGACAATAACAAACGGAGTAGTAACAGAAAGGAAGTTGTTCTGATAGAGAAACCTTCCCAGATCTGCAGCATTGTCCAGAATGCCGTTGTAGAGTAATTCGTTCAGTAGTCGGGCGCTTTTTTCACAAAGTGCCATGATCTCTTCCTCGGAATTCGGATGACTGATCCAGTACCCGAGCAGGTGGAGGTACTCTCTGGCCGCAAGTGTATAGAACGGCGAAATCAGCAAGATCTGCTGGGCATAGGCAACTCTCCCGTCCTGTTTGACAAAGTCTTCAAAAAGACGCTGCACATCCTTTTCAAATGCGGATGCAGTGAAACGGTTGAGAATGAAGTGGTGGAACGTTCCATCGACAAAATGTTGGTAATCGCGCATCATGTCCATGGAAGTCAGGGTAAAGTTGACCAGTTTTTCTCCGGTGGAATACTCTTCATAACCGGGTACACGGTTGGTCATCTGCCGATACCGTTCTGCAAGCAGGCAGTAGCAGCTATCGATCCAGTCGTTGGCGCTGCGAAAATGCGTGTTGGCCTTGTCAAGCGGTACTCCGGCGAAACCGGCAAGATCAGACACTCCGACGGAGGTGTAATTGGCGGCATTCGAGTTCAGTAACTGTTCGCAAAGAATAACTTGTTCGGGCTCTGAAAGGGGATGAGTAGTGCTTTCCATGGAAAAAAACGACAATGGATGAATGATAGGAGTGAAAAACGCTGTTACTAACGAACATATTTGTGGGGGTTTTTGATTCCTGCGAATTTCCATAGGCAGAGAGCCGGGATTACTGCGAGAGCATGACACAAAAACAGACGTCCGCCAAGTCGGGCCACACTGAGGGTTACAAACGGGATGCATTGTTTCTGGGGCTATGTGCCGTATTTCTGACGGCACTTGTGATGGGCAATATCATTGGGACGACCAAGTTCATCCGGCTTTTTTCCATGGATATTCCAGCCTGGCTACTGCCGCTGGTTCCGGAGCTGGTACGCGAAGGGGATTATTATGAAATGGTTATTCCTGCAGGCCTTCTGGCTTTTCCGGCCACTTTTTTTGTAACGGATCTCATTTCCGAGTTGTTCGGACGGCGAAAAGCCCAGTTGCTGGTTCTGGTGGGTTTTGCGATGAATCTGTTTATGCTCGGGGTAATGACCATCAACTTTTATATGCCTGATGCCGAAGGGGTCAGCGGTGGGACACCGCTATTTGACAACGTGTACGGGTTCATGGTCGGCAATACCATAGGAAGCATGATCGCCTATCTTGTAGCTCAGACCGTGGATGTGCAGCTCTATCACTTTTGGAAGCGCCTGACCAGGGGAAAACATCTCTGGCTCAGAAATAACGCTTCGACCATGGTTAGTCAGCTGGTGGATTCCACCGCCATTTTGAGCATTCTCTATTTCACCGGCAATCTCGGCGATGGTGTAACAGGCATTGCCGCACTTTCAATTCTTATATTGAACTCCTACCTGTTCAAGTTTTTGTCCGCTCTCGTTGACACCCCGCTGATTTATGCGGCTGTTCACTATTTCCGGGATTATTACGAGGATCCGGAAGGACATGAACTTCCTGGACGCGGATCTTAGGCCAGTGTCGCAATGTTCGTGACGGGTGGCATCGTTGCTACCGCCTCAAATATTAGAGGTAGAAATCCGTGAGATTACCGATTAGGCACCTCCGCGTTTCAGTGGAGCCCGCTACGTTTCGTTGGACACAACGAAACCCGGTTGTCCCAATACCTGAAAATCGTTATTGAAACAGAGCTGCGAAAAGCCTATTGTTGCCTGACGAAATATCGTTGCAATTAACATTAGGTGAGACTGATGACAAATTCTTTTTGGCGAGAAGTGATGGATCACATCCCGGGATTGGTGATGTTATTCAGAGTTGATGATAACGAGGAAGCGCACTTGTTTTTTGTAAACTCCCAGGTGCAGGAGATTTTAGGCTATTCGCCGGAAGAATATGTGCTGGCTTCGGAGTCAGCCGACTCAAGGATTAAAAATGAAATATCGTCGCTTGTGGAGCGGATTGCAGAGTTGAGTCATGATGGAGGGGGGCAGGCGGAACCGATATGTCGCTTACACTCCAGGAGGGTATCGGCGATTACTTTTTCTTTTGAGTTCAGGATTTTTACGGTCAAGTCCAGCCCCTTGCCGTTTATCGTGGTTTCGCTGGAGCCCATGGACAAAGAGCCGGTAGAAGCAGCCATGGCAACTGATAAAAGGGTAGATACAACAGCTGTTGGTGAGGGGGCACTTTTTGTCAGCGATTCTCCTCTGATGAAAGCCTTGATGAAGAAACTGGACATGGTTATCGACAAGCATGTCCATCTTTTGTTTCGTGGAGAGCGGGGAACCGGAAAGCGGACGCTTGCAAAGCAGGTTGTTCAGGCTGAAAAACTGAACGGTGCTGAAACGTTGGTCTGGGATCTCCCGGACACGTCCGCAAGCAGGCAGGATGAGTTGGTTCAGCAGCTGTGTGCCGGTGATTCCGCAGATGGTGCTGTCAGCGATCGGCTGACCTTGCTGATTCTGGAGATCAGCAGGCTTTCACTGAAGAACCAGCAGAAACTGCTTGAATGGCTGAGAAATACCACCGGGGACAGGGTTGTTCGGATAATTGCAACCACAAGGACGTTGCTTGAGGACCATATGAATCGCGGCAGGTTTTCCATGGAGCTGTACTATCATTTGAGTTTTGATACGATTCTGCTACCACCGCTGGTTCAGCGCAGGGAGGATATTGACCTGCTGATCGATCGCTGGGTATCGCGAGCCTCACGGGTGTTAGAGCTGGGTGAACTCGAAATCGGCGAACCGGTCAGAGAACGGCTGTTGCATCACAGCTGGCCAGGCAATTTTCACGATTTTTACGATACCATGCGCCGGTCGCTGTTGCGTTCCGGGCAAGGGGTGTTCCGGCTTGCTCTGGAATCAGGTCAGGAAGAATCCCGAAAGAAAAAGTCTGCGGTTTCCCCGGTGGATATTGCGGATGAGGTATTGCCATTTGATGAAATGAGCAGGCTCTATTTGGAGAAGGTGCTGAAGAAGACGCAGGGCAAGATTTATGGCAGGGACGGTGCAGCACATTTATTGGGCATGAAGCCGACTACGCTGCAAAGTAAATTAAAAAAACTGGGTGTAAGGTAACGCAGAATAACGGTGTTACTGCCG
>JARULB010000012.1 GCA_029688905.1 Balneolales bacterium ANBcel1
GTGGTAATTTTCTCTAACAACAGTTTTTAAAATTTGATTACAAAATCAGAAATAAAAGATCTCATCAATAACGCTGAAAAAAGCTATTCAAGAGTAGCTGAAATTTTAGATTCTGTGAGAAATAAAGAGAATTTTGAAGTATTAAACCTTTTTGACATACAACCAATATTAGCTGAGTCATTGTACAAATTAAGCTGTATGTATAGTGAGTTGAGCCATGAAAAGAAAAGTTATATTGAGAGAAAAAGTGATCTGAACAATTCTTGGTTTACCCAAAGAATGAGACTAATCAAGAAGTATCAGAAAGTTATAGACTACACTATATCTATTGGTAAATTTTTGGGAGATCATTATGCATGGTTGTTTTATAATTTTGATCGAAAAAATCTTCAAGATCATTATAGACATGAAAGAATCTTCTACATGCCGACAGGTGTTGGTGGATTAGGTGAATTAGAATATGTCAAAAATGTAAAGTATATCAATAATAATGTTTTAATTTACCATGCTACAACTACATTCTTGAGGATCGGCGATGTTAGCTTTTTTGATGTGAAAAAGTCAAAAGTCACTTCTTTAGGTGAAATAAAAACCAAAAAAATTAGTACTGATGAGCTTTCTGTAAATTTATCTCTAGTTGGGCAAGAAAAAGATGATGTAAGAATATTTGATCAGGTAATTTCTACACATGAAAAAGTATCCTCACCACTTTCTCCTGAAATTCAAGGTAAATTAAATCACCAGTTATCTAAAATGTCAAAGTTAATCGGGGAAAAAGGTGACACAAAAAAGCAGAGTATATTTGGGGATTTTGAGTTTAATAAAATCGATGAAATATATAATGAGACTACAAAATCCAGTGTCAAACATTATCAAATAAGTGATGGGTTAATCCTTGTTTGTTTTAAGCCACATCAAAAAACACTTTTCACAAAGTTTTTTGAAGACTATTCATCTGGAATAAAGAGCAAGATAAAAGGGATTGAAAAATTGGTTAATCAAATTGTGATCCCAGATTCAAATTATAACCAAATATTGTTGGGAAATATTTTGAATCCAAATCCAAATAATTATTTACTACCAAGTGCAACCCCTTTTCTTTTCTGGCCTTTAGATTCAAAACTATTTAAAGAAGTTACATTCCACGATTCTGTTTTTCTTAGCATATATAACCCAGCGCATTTAATAGAAAAATTAAAATCTCACCAATTTGAGATAAAAAAAGAGGGCCACCGATTTTTTAAATTATCATCAACTATTGGAGGTAAACACTTAGATTTAGGAAGACTGGATACTTATATAAATTTAATTACACATGAATTTTATACCGAAAAAACAGTTGTAGATATTCTTTTAAAACTTCGTGATAATGCAAAAGAAGGAAAGCTACCGCCAAACAAAAAGATACCGATAGACATTCAATCAAGTATCTAAACGCAGGTAAATTACCACTAACAACGGTTTCAACGCGGTCTTGGCCACTGTTTGCCCTTTCGAAATCCGTTGACTCAGAAGATATTCTGTGTTTTAATTACATTACCAGCCAATAAGGCCAAGCCGGTTAAACCGCAGGCCGTTAGTGGGCTTCTAATAAATCCAAAATACTGATGAAAATTACATTACGAGATCAATACAAGTCATTACACCCTTTTGTAAGTGAGGAACTTACTGATCTAGTTGTAATAACTGGCAAAAATGGCAGTGGCAAAACTCAGTTACTTGATTTAATTGGTAAAAAAGCATCTAATGAAAATGAAGTTGCTAGTATTAGATTAGAAATCGGTCCAAATGTTGAAAACATTCAAGCAGAAGGACTTATAAAAAAAGAGTCTGCAAAAATAGGGATAGATCAATGGAAAAGTATTTTAAGTAAAAAATATGAACAGTTTCAAAATTTATCGGAATCTTCTATTCAATTGTTAGAGTTCATTGAAGAAAATAATATTATTCCAAATAATCACGCTAACAAATTATTATCAGATGATGATAAATACAAAGAACTAATCTCTAAGGTATATTCAGAAATAAGAAATGAACCAATCATATCAAATGAAAAAATAAATTTCACACATCAAAGAAAAGTAATCAGGATTATTCATAAAATTGAAAATATCAACCTGATAAAGTTGATTAATGAAATTATTAGTAAAACTGAAAAACCACTCTCTGAAATAACTGACTCAGATTTTTACAATACACCAATTCAAGAATACTTAATCGATGAAAATGATTTATTTGAATCTAAAATTGAAATCATATTCTTTAATTATGCAAAAAGAAGACACAAAAACCATATAGACTACTTTAGCAAGAAAGAATATAAAGAAGATAATAATTCCGTTTCAGATATTGAGTTTGTTAGAAAATCCCCGCCACCATGGGAAATAATAAATGGTATTCTCATCGATTTAAATATTGATTTTTATTTCAAAGGGATTGAGAGAAAGGAATTTACAGAAATAGCATCAATTGATTTCAAACCTTTTAAAAAATCAACTGATGAATCTATAGAATTTAGTGATTTATCTTCAGGAGAGAAAGTAATCATCGGTTTAATATTAAAACTTTTCACGAGTAAGTATTACGATAACAACCTAACATTCCCTGATTTGCTGATTTTGGATGAACCTGATGCCCATTTACATCCAGAAATGTCAAAATTATTATTAGATGTATTGGAGGATACATTCGTTAAAAAATATAACGTGAAAGTAATAATCACTACTCATTCACCATCAACTATAGCATTAGCTCCTGAAAATTGTATTTATCAACTTAAGAACGTCCAGAATTCATCTCTAAATAAAATCAATAAAGACGATGCCCTTCAATTGCTTACTAATTTCATACCAACACTTAACATTGATTACAGAAACCATAGACATGTTTTTGTAGAAAGTCCTACAGATGTTTTTTACTATCAAACCTTATATGGCAAACACCAACAGCAGGAAACTCTAGATTACAAGCTTTACTTTATATCGAATTCAAACGGGAAAGGGAATTCTGCTCAGGTAAAAGACATAGTTTCAAAACTACGAGACAGTGGAAACAGCACCTCTTTTGGAATAATAGATTGGGATACTGAAAACGTACCTTCCGATTACATTAAGGTTCACGGTTATAATGAATCATGGAGTTTAGAAAATTATTTACTAAATCCAATATATATTTACAGTTTGTTAATGGATATGGGGAATGCTCATGACGTCTATAACAAACTTGGTATAGATCAATCTTTCAATCATTTTTTATTAGGAGAATTGCATCAGGAAAAGCTTCAAAACTATATTAAATTATTTTTTGAGGATTTTGAATCCTCATTTCAGGCTTATAAATATGAAACGAATAAAATTGAAATTAAGTTTTATAATGGAAAGGAGCTATTAGTTCCTAAATGGTTTATGCAGTCAAAAGGTCACAATATATTAGAAAAAGTAAAGAATGTTTATAGTGCTTTACAAAAGTACCAATATGAAGGTGATTTGCAGAGAGAACTTTCGCTAATAATCTCCAAGTCTTATCCCTTTATACCTGTAAGCTCTATTAAAACTATTAAGGAAATTAGTCACCAGGAATTAAATCTATCATAGTTCGCCCACTAACAAAAAATTTCAAGCGGACGCGGAAAGCTTTCGTGCTCCAATCGCGGCTTCTCGCCGCGCCGCTTAAATTTGGGCCGTTAGCACACCAATTCATATTTCATAATCACAAGAGAGAGTATTATACTTCTGAATTATTGATTCTACATACTTTTAAATTACTTACATGCACAGTCAATCTATACTAAGAGATATTAAAGACTTACTGAAATCTTTTGAATCTGTTGAAAAGCATGGAGACTTAAGAGATAAAGTTAAAGCGTTACTACCAATATTTTTGAAAGTCCGGGAACTTGGCACAACATTGATTCCAAATCCGGGTAGCTTGAAGCTTTCAGCGCGAGAGAGAATTCTTATATACTTTAAAAAATACCCAAATCAGGTCATTAGTGAGCATGAATTGGCCTTGGTAGCCGGAATTAGTGAATGGGCTCGTCGTGTTCGAGAACTTCGCGTGCAATTCGGCTGGAAAATAGTAAGTGGGGTCACTGCCGGAGAAATGTTAAGCCAGGAAGAATTTTCGGACATAGATATAGACCTTTCTAATTTAGGTCCTAATGATTATATCATGCTGGATACAAAGCAGGACAAGGAAGCGGCTTATCGATGGAGCGTTGCAAATGATATCCGGAAAAACTCAAAATCAGTGCAGGATAAGATTATTGAATATTTGAGGAAAAATGTGGGAAAAGAAATTACCGGTGAGGAATTACGCTACGTTGCCAATGGAAAAACCGAATGGGCTCGACGTGTTCGAGAACTAAGAACCGAAAAAGGTTGGCCGATTACTACAAGAAATACTGGTAGACCAGAACTGCCGGTCGGTGTTTATGTATTGGAGGAAGATCGACAAACTCCCGTTCATGACAGAAGCATTTCAAACAAAATGAGAGCGGAAATTCTCACACGTGACAAACATACATGTAAAAATTGTAACTGGAACATAAAAAACTGGAATAAGGCAGACCCAAGGTTTTTGGAAATCCACCATATTCAGCATCATTCAAAAGGGGGCAAAACGAACCCTGATAATCTGATTACTGTTTGTAATATTTGTCACGATGAAATTCATCGGTTGGAAAAGTGAAGTGATATATGTATAATATATAAGTACCAAACATAAGACCAGACTGACATGAGCAATAAACACTTCACTTTCATCGACTTATTCTGCGGAGCGGGAGGATTATCTCTTGGATTTGAAAAGTTGAGCAAAATGCCCTTCAAGTCTGTCTGGGCCAACGATTTTGATACATATTCCGCTACAACCTATAATGAAAACTTTGTTTCAACGTGTCATGTCGGTGATATTGTTGATATTCTGGAAGACCCAAGAACAAAAATTCCGCAAAGTGATATTGTAATAGGAGGTCCACCTTGCCAAGGCTTCAGCTTATTGAATAAAAAGAGAAGTAATGATCCAAGAAAAAAGCTATGGATTCCTTTTATGGAAGTCATTGACAGATCGGGTGCTCGTGCATTCGTAATGGAAAATGTTCCTCAACTACTTAGTTCTCTTGAACATCAAGAAATTTTGGAATGGGCACACGCAAGAAAATTCAATGTTTGGTCAGGAATTCTATTGGCTGCTGATTATGGCGTACCCCAAATGCGCAGAAGGGCATTTATTATTGGTGCAAAAGACCATAATCCTAAAGACCATTTCCCACCCTTGAAATCAAATTATAATGCTTTAAAATCTACTCCCGACCAACTAAGCTATTTTAAAAGGGAATTTGCTATTGATGCCAAGCCTTGGCGAACAGTTCGTGATGCAATCTCCGATTTACCAGAACCACAAGGCACCGAAATCACAGATCAAGAACCGCCATTGGATCTTCATTTCAGACGAAATCCAACACAAAAAAGCATTGCCCGATACAAAGCCATTCCTGATGAAGGTATGAATCGAATCGATTTACAGAGAATCGCACCTGAATTAACTCCGGATTGTTGGATTAGAAAAAAGAGTGGTGGTACAGACTTGTTCGGCCGTTTATGGTGGGACCGACCTGCTTTTACAATTAGAACAGAGTTTTTTAAACCCGAAAAAGGAAGATATCTTCATCCGGAACAACATCGACCTATTACACATCGAGAAGCTGCAAGGTTTCAGACTTTTCCAGATAATTTTTGTTTTAAGGGGAGTAAAATTGAAATTGCGAAACAAATCGGAAATGCTGTACCCCCACTTCTTGCTTCACACGTTGCAAAACAGCTTTACCACATGTTAAACAGAGATTCGAAAATTAACCAAAATGGATATTTTCAATCGGATGAAGCGACACGAGATTATGTCTCGTGTGAAGAACAAGAATACGAAGCCTGAATTAATAGTTAGATCATTATTACATCAATTAGGATTCAGGTTTCGGCTACATCGTAATGATTTACCAGGTACTCCCGATATAACTCTTTCCAGATACAACACAGTTGTGTTTGTACATGGTTGCTTATGGCATGGACATAGTTGCGGAAGAGGTAAATTGCCTAAAACTAATAGTAAATTTTGGAGTGATAAGATTATTAAAAATATTCAAAGAGATAAAACTCATATAGATACACTCCGAGAATACGGTTGGAATGTGATAATTGTATGGGATTGTGAAACAAAATCTAATGACAAAATATCCCAACTAGCGGAAAAGTTTGAAAAGATTCGATTTTAACTCGGTGTGCTAACAATCGTTTCGTGCGGACGTGTAAACACTTGCAGTCCTAATTTTTACTAGTTGCCACGCCGCACAAACGTTTGCCGTTATTTTGACAAAGTTTTATTAAACTAACAGTAAGGTTCTAATAATGCTATGACTATGAGATATTTAATCTTAATATTATTAACTATAATCGTTACTTCCTGCAATATTTTCGATAATGATGACAAAAAAGTACAAGAGTACGTTCTTCAGCCATTCGCAGTAGGTAATTGGTGGGAATATGAAGTTCAACGTTTTTCTGAGCCGGACACGGTACGTGAAGTTGTTTCAGAACAAATTGAAGTATCTGTTGGCGATCAAACTTTTATATCCTTTGTCTGGAGCTCCGAGATTGACTGGGGTGACTTTCCTGAGTATAAATGGCTGGCAAGAAACGGAGATCAAGGGTTGCATCTAATGGGGGGTGTTGCTGAAACCGACACGTTGTTTATCAATGCCCTTCAGTATAAATATCCGGCAGAAGTTGGGGAAACCTGGGAAGTGCCACAAGTTTCATTCTCCAGAACAGATTACCAATTTTATGTATCCGATACACTGTCAATAACTCTCATTGATAAGAACCGGCAGATTGAGACGCCGGCAGGTAAATTTTCCTGCTTTGTGTATTATTTTCGAGTTAGCATGGGCTATGATGTTCTGGGTTACTTTGGTTATTACTTGTACTACAAACCAGGAATTGGGTTGGTTGCTCAAGAAGAATGGGGAGAGCACCCCTCTGGCAACCCCGATCAAAATCAATTATTATCCAAGCTGGTACTTATCGATTACCACCTTGTCCGATAGGTATCATTAATCATCACCAACAAGGAAAAAAAACATGAAATCATATCTACGAATCACTTCCATTTGGAGTATGTCATTTCTTGTAATCGTACTCTATGCAACCGCTGCATTCTCACAGCCTACTTTTGATCGGGCCGCTGATTTGACCCTTACCGAGTCTGAACAAAGTCTGCTAACAACCATTCAGAGAAGGGCAACTTCGAAAGAAGTTACCATTGTACGTGTTACCAATCTTGAGCAGTTAGCAGAGGCAAGACACATTGATTTACCGTTGAACAGCATAAAAGAACGTTTTGATCGAAGACGCGCTACAAGCGACCGATCAGATAGTTTCCGCTGAGTAGGCGGCTCATCCGAAGAGCACTTGGAAGTCCTGTTGTTTTATAACGATGGCTACCTTCATGGCATGATTCACTTTGGTTCGGTTGCCATTAACATTGAACCTCTTGGCAAGGAGTTTGTTGTTTTTACAGAGTTAGAACCCTCGTCGTTTGATGGATGCCCCGTTGAGGGAGATATAGACCCATACAATAATCAGAAAAAAGGACATTATAACGAGGGGTCAGGAAATAGTGGAGATTCCATGACTTTGTCCTCATCAGATCCTGTTATAGATATTATGGTCGTTTATACGCCCCAGTCCGCATCAGCGAGTGGAAATATTCAGAGCCTCATTAATGCGTCTATTCAATCGACTAACGAAACACTACAAAACAGCGGTATTAACGCATCCGTAAATCTTGTTCATAGCGCACAGGTAAACTACACTGAGACGGGTAATATGGTGACTGATTTAAATAGATTACATGGAACCAATGATGGTCATATGGATGTAGTCCATTCATGGAGGGATCAATACGGAGCTGATATTGTAGTACTCCTGACAGCTACAGGTCAATATTGTGGAATTGCTTACTGGATTGAAGTTCCATCAAGTGATGCATTTGCAATTTCAAGGAACGATTGTTCAGTAGGTAATTACACCTTCGCTCACGAAATCGGTCACTTGATTGGTGGCCGGCATGATAGCGATCCGGCCAGCAGCCCGCGTGCATATGCACATGGATACCGAAATAATCCTGCTTACTGGCGTACCGTTATGGCTGTCTATGATGATTTTGTAAACCGGATTCCTTACTGGTCAAACCCCAATAAAACCTATGGTGGAGTAGCCATGGGAACTACGCACTGGAATGATAATGCACGTGTTTGGAATGAGAGAGCAGCAATTGTATCAAATTTTCAAACACCCTCAGCACCGCCACCCTCTGTGACTTTATCCGGTCCTTCTCATTTATTAGTTGGTTCTTTTATTGCTAATTATCAGACAACCGTTTCTAATGGTGAGTCACCCTTTTCATATCAATGGTGGAGGCAGGAAGTGCTTGAAAGTGGGCCTTCCGGGCAATGGGATTTAATTAGCGGAGCAAATAGTTCCAACTTTTTCTATTATCCGTCCAGCCCGGAAACATTTTATTTGAGGGTTGATGTAACCGATGACCTGAACCGTACCGATATGGATTACATGCAGGTTGAGGTGGTGGGCCCGTCGGGGCAATCTTCCCCATTTGCAGGTTCGCCCGGTGAAGTGGGTGAAAAAGAGCTGCCGGAATTGTTTGCTTTACAAGCCAATTATCCAAATCCTTTTAACCCTTCAACGACTATCCGTTTTGACCTTCCTGAACAGGCGTTCGTTTCCATTTCAGTATATGATATAATGGGGAGAAGGGTTGCATCACTTGCATCTTCAACGATGTCCGCAGGCAGCCACAACGTGTCTTTTGATGCATCAAACTTGTCGAGCGGTATTTACATCGCCCGCTTTACGGCAACAGGTTCCTCAGGTGAACTATTTAAACGTGATCTTAAAATGCAATTGATCAAGTAATTAATTTGAATTTCCACACTAATCGCCAAGCAAAATAACAACAGTTTCAAGCGGTCAAAGCCGGCCAAAGTTAATTTTAAAATGGCTTGCTTTTGCAGAAGCCATTGCTTGTTTCCAGCAGGTTGCAAGTAATGGCTTTGCCGCTTAAACTGAAGACCGTTACAGCGCAATAAACGCTCATTGGCAATCCAATTAAACAAAATTCTTTTTTTGGCCTATCGGATCATTATCGTATATTATCGCATCATATCGTATCATTCAATACGCCTATAAGTTCAAAAATGGAAACTGTTGTACATACATTAAAACTTCGATTGAACTGGAAACTCATTCAATTGCTTAGTCGTATTGATCGTTTCGATGCTTCTTGGGCTTCCATTGAAAAAAAAGAGGGACAAAGCCTAAAACAACTAAAATCAATTTCTACAGTTCGAAGTGTTGGTGCATCAACAAGGATAGAGGGCTCAAAACTATCGGACGAGGAAGTCGAAACTCTTCTGAAGCAAACTGATATAAGCAAGCTGGCGGACCGTGATTCGCAGGAAGTGGTGGGATATTATGAAACAATGGATTTTATTTCGGAATCTTTTGATGATCTTCAGATTAATGAAAGTAATATAAAATATCTGCATCAACTCTTGTTGAAATATAGTACCAAAGATGCATGGCATCGAGGAGATTACAAAACACAAACTAATGCCGTCGAAGCACGAATGCCGGATGGTTCCACCCAAATCATCTTTCAGCCTACCCCGCCTGGAGTGGCAACTATAACGGCGATGACCGAGTTGATCCAGTGGTATTCCGATGACAAACAAACACATCCACTGGTGAAATGTGCGTTGTTTGTTTATGATTTTTTATCCATCCACCCCTTTCAAGATGGCAACGGCAGACTTAGCAGACTTTTAACAACACTCTTGCTGCTGAAAAGCAACTACAAATGGATCGAGTATGTCAGTTTTGAAAACGAAGTTGAGCATAGAAAAACCGAGTATTACAGGGTGTTGCGTAGTTGTCAGGTAAATCGACCTGGCGAAGATGTTACCACATGGATTGAGTTTTTTTTCGATGCCCTTGGTAATATTCAGGACTTGTTGACAGACAAACTCCATATGCAAGGAGCATTGGCTTCGCTTTCACCTCGTGAAAAATCCATTATCACCTTCATTGAAAATCGACCCGGGTGTAAATCGGGTGAAATCAGCAATCAACTTAATATCCCTAATCCAACGGTTAAACGTATTTTATCAGAGTTAGTAAAACAAAACTTGATTCAAAAACACGGGGTCGGGCCGGGTACAAATTATACAATTTCTTAAAGATTGACTTGCGCTGTAACAACCGTTTCGTGCGGTCGTGTAAACACTTATTGCTATTGTTCTTACTGATTGCCACGCCGCACAAACGGGTAACCGTTAACGGTTTAATTTCTTGGTCGAATTCATCATACTCATAGATCTACTTATCGAACCTTTCTTACCTGAATATGGAGTTTAGAAGAACTCTTAAAACGCTGGTTGAAGACGAGCAGAGCAAATGGGGAAGAATCTTCAACCTCGTTGTCAAGATACTGATCGTTTTATCGCTCATTAGCATTTCGGTCGAATCTTTGCCAGGTCTTGATTCACGCGTTATTGCATTTCTTGAGCTATTTGAATTAATAACGGTCTTATTATTTACTATTGAATACATTCTTCGAGTCCTGGGGGCTGACAAAAAGTTGAAATTCATTTTCAGCTTTTACGGAATTATTGATCTTGTTGCCATATTGCCTTTCTACATCGCAATTGGCCTGGATCTACGCTCAGTGAGAATATTTCGCCTGCTCCGCATTATCAGAATGATGAAATTTTCTCGGTATAATGACGCTATTAACCGCCTTACCGGAGCATTTCAATCCATCAAAGCAGAACTGGTCGTATTTTTCATGATCACACTTTGCGTTCTGTATGTTTCTGCCCTTGGCATATATTACTTTGAGAATCCAGCTCAACCAGATAAATATGTATCGGTTTTTCACAGCCTTTGGTGGTCTGTAGCAACGTTAACCACTGTCGGCTATGGAGATGTATATCCCATCACTATCGGTGGGCGAATTTTTACTTTTTTCATCTTGATGATTGGTCTCGGATTGATTTCGGTGCCAACCGGCCTGATTGCTTCTGCTTTGACAAAAACATTGAAAAACGATAACGAACATTAAGTGCTGCCATATGAGTAAACTACCTGATTTTGTAAAAACAGGTGAACCTGCACGACTGATTCCTGTTGTTGCCGACACCAATAGAGAACAAAGAACCGCTTCCGTTATTCTGGCAGCGATGAGAGGAGTCTACGAGTTCCGCCAGGCCATGTTAAGATCGCTTGGCATCAGGGTTGGTAAACGCGCAACCCTTCATGCCTGGACAGAAGTTACCCTGGCAGATGAAGATAAGAAAAAGGGAAAAACATCAAATAATGACCGGCCCGATGGTTTATTGGTGCTTGATACCGGAAAGAATAAATGGATGGCTTTGGTTGAAGCAAAAATCGGGAATTCGGAAGTTAGCGAACAACAACTGGAAAATTATATAAAACAGGCTAAGCAAAATAAAATTCATGCCGTAATTACCATTACAAACCAATTTGTTGCGCTGCCGTCTCACCATCCTGTTAAATTACCCAAGAAGCTGAAAAGGGGCATCGAATTGTACCATTGGGCCTGGACCTACCTGCTTACACAGGCATCCCTCCTGCTTGAAAGCAAAGACATTGAATCTGAAGATCAGCGGTTCTTGCTGGAAGAAGTTGTACGTCACCTCCGCCATCCATCCAGTGGAATTAGTCGGTTTGACAGTATGAACCGTGAGTGGAAAGACGTGTTAGGTAAAGTAAAAAGTAATGCTTCACTCAATAAGGCATCCGAAGAGGTTGAAAACACTGTATCGGCCTGGCATCAAGAACAGCGCGACCTCTGCCTTGTCATGAGTCGTAAACTTGGCCTTACAGTCACGCTACGTTTATCCCGATCACACAGAACAGATCCACAAAAAAGGTTAAAAGATGATATCGAAGAATTGGTAAAGACCAAAACACTTACTTGTTGCTTAGAAATCCCCGATGCCGCAGCTGACTTAAATGTTACGGCAGATTTGGCGACCAGAACGATCGTGAGCGCTATGCGTTTAGATGCCCCACAAGACAAGAAAAGTACAAGTGCCCGAGTAAATTGGCTCCGTCGTCAGTTAAAGGGTGTCAATACAGAAGACATGTACATCAAAGCAATTCGAACCGGAAGAGCTGAAGACACACAGGCAACTCTCGCAGAAGTACTTGCAAATCCTGATGCACTATCATCAGATACTACAGACGTCGTTCCAAAAACCTTTGATATTTTCTATATGGTTGATCTGGCAGGCCGGTTTTCCGGTAGCAGAGTATTCATTGATGAGCTAGAACAAGCCGTCCCACATTTTTACGAGCAAGCCGGGCAGAGACTCAGGGAATGGGTGCCCCCACCACCAAAAATCAAAAAAGAAAAATCAGCAGCAACTTCTAAATCAGATAACGACCAACAGAAAGTAGATGTGACGGCTCAGAACACAAATACTTGATGAAGCTTCTTCTAACCTCAAAGATTTAATTAAATTGGAATACCGTTAACAACCGTTTCGTGCGGTCGTGTAAATATTTATAACCCTTGAACATACTGATTGCCACGCCGCACAAACGGGTGGCCGTTAGTGGCCTCAATTTTTGGAAATAAAAACTACAAATAATCTTAACAGGTTATTAGAAGGCTTTTATTGATAACTTAAATTCACCATCATTTGCGGGATATTTTAATGGATTACAAAGCTTGGAATAATATATTAGCAAATTTTTTTTTCAATGAAAGTAAATCAGAGAGAGAAGTATTCTTGTTCATTACGAAAAGAGATATTGCAAAAGTTGGAGAACTTGCTGGTGTTGAGGGTAATGATAAAGAAATTTTTAATGACTTTATTCTTTCAATAAAGAAGGACTGCGAAAAGTATAATGGATTATTTACTATTGATCGTCCTGTGCAAATATTACAGAAATGGAAAAAAGATAAAAATCAAGAAACTGAATATCCACCATACATAGGATATTTGGCTTTATTTATTTTGCCACTTACAGAGCCGGGTAACAATGACTATAATTATATCAATTACTATGGACGACTAAATGACTACTTAAGAAAGTGTAATTTAATTGATCCAATTTATAATAATAATATAAGTACGCCTCATTTTAAAAATCTTGATCCATTATGGAAAGATTTAGAAGAATGGACCATCATAAAAAAAAATACTGAATGGGGATACTTTTTACTACACCCTTTTTCTAATGAAAGATGGATTTATGCAGGGAAGCCTCTTTCACAAGCAATTTTTCCTGTCTATGCTTTAAATAAATTACACCAGTTATATGATGATATCCATTTAGTTCCAGGAGGACAGTTGCAGGAACACGTCATCCGAGATATAATCAAAAAATATGGGGAAAAAAAATTAAATCTGGACAAAAAAGTCGTAGACATAATCCTTCAAACAAACAATGAGATCGGTCACTCTATAATCAAATTGATCCAAAGAAATTATGAAAATTGGCACGGTATAGATGATTCATTTGAACATAATCAGGAAGAGAGAAAACAGAATTATGTTATAGCAGAGCTAAGAAATTGTTTCGAAATTGACCCTGTTAATAAAAGGCTTAAGCATTACTATCGAGTTTACTCTCAGATTGAATTTCCGGAGAAATTGGTATTGGGCGATTATGATCCAATTAGATATGCGAGATCAGGATGGTCTAATATCATATTAGTACCTTATACACATGAAATAAATTTAATAGATAATTTTAATAAATGGAAAGTTAGGTCTATTGATAAACCAATAAGGTTTTTTGTACAAGGCAGTATTTATAATCTAAGTGGTTGGGTTGAAGTACCCAAGCCACTTCAATCAATTTTGAATATTGCTGTAGTTCATAGCAACTGCAAAAAAGAATTCGAACGTTGGAAGAATTCCTTTAACACAGGAGATTTCAGGGAATTAAATTATAATCACCCATTTAATGAGTGTTATATTTTCCAATTCATAAATCCGAAGTCTACACACCCAACACTCAAAATCATTGATATATCTGAGAATACAAAGTTTATTTTAGAACACGGCTTTAGAGTAAGTCCTAATACTTATCTCGCCACAATGCTACCATCTATAAGGGTCGAAGGCCCATTAGCCGGCAATAAAAATGTCATCGCAACTACTGATAATAGAGAAAAAATTATATTAGAGAAGAAAAACGAAACACTGCCATATTGGGAATTTCCTCAGAAATTTAAACCATTTGAAAAAGCACTTATAACTTTAGAGAACAGTTCAGAGCCCTGTATAGAAATAAAACTTATTGACAATGAAGACTATTCAAACCCAATAAAAAAATACCATTATACTAAAATAGATAAATATGGCAACTCTGAATTAATCTTATATAAGATTAATTCTAAATTTGCTGTTTCTAAACGACTAGCTAATGACAGCATCATAAAATTTGCATACAGACCAAATCGGAAATGGCAGGATTCATACTCTCAATACGAATTTATTGAGTATAAAAAAAGTTTGAGAAATGATTTAATACTATACTTTTTGACCTATAAAAGAAAGTGTAAAATATCAGATTTTTTTAATGCATATGAGCAATTATTATTTAAAGAAAGTTCTGAATGTCTAAGTAATGATTATGACATTCAGATAATGAGAAAACTTAGTTTGAGATTGTACTACAACCTTGGTCATATAGAAACTGTTTATCAATCAAAGGAAATTGTTGTAAATCCGCCAAAATTAATACTAATTCCTACCCTATCAGGCAGGGAGGCTATTCTAGTAGGAGGTAGATCAATTAATTTAATACGTAGACTTTTTGAGGAATCTAAAAGTCTGGGATTATTTGTTGTAATAAGCAAACAACCGGACTCAAAGGCGGAGCTTCTAGCTCCATACAAAGTATCAATTAGAGGCAGAAATCAACATGATGAAAAAAATAAATTTGTGACAATTGCAAGAAAATGCAACATCAAATTTAAAGAAGATGAATATTATCATCATTCTTTAATTGATGATTGTTTAGATGTTTATGATTATGAAAAATCTCTTTCACCTATAGGGAGATTTGATGATTCTGGATTTCCAGCAAGAGAATTCGACATAAAAACACTCACTTTCAGAAAAATTTATTATAATCTCGTTAATAAAAACCTCTCACTTACTGAATATAAAATCAATAATTACACATATAAAATGGTGATTTGGATCAATAACATTGCATATTCTGCAGAACGTGATTGGGGTCGTTTCCTAATATTAAAATTATCAAGCAAACAAGTTATATTCCACAATAAGATTTCACCTAGTTTGAGAACTGTTTTAGTACCAGAATCAACCCCATTACCAAAAATACTTGATAGATCTCTAACTCTTATGGACGGACTAATACCAGAGTCTAAATATTTAAACATAAAAGAATATAAAACCCACTTTAATATTTACAAGAATGTTCCTCGCGAATTTAATGAAGAGCTTTGTAGAAAATTAGCTCAACCAAGCTTACCAATTAATCACGAGATATGAATATGAAAGATCCTATTGGTTCATTTGAAACTGTAAAAGAAAACTTCATCCGATATGTTAAAACGGCTTTTAAGACCAAGTTTGACAGCTTGGAAGATGAACGGGAAGGACTGTTAAATGAAGACAAAGTACTTTACAGGCAGCCATGGATTGAACCATTACCTGAATATAAATCAAGCGGAAAAACTATTAATGACCTTTCGGCTGAAGATTTACCGGACCTAAATGAGGAGCAGCAGAATACCTTCAAAGGCTTGGTCAGTCAAGGGCTTATACCGGGTTATCAACTTCATGCCCATCAAGCCCAAATGCTAAAGGAAGCATTATCCGGGAAGAACTGTATTATTACCTCCGGAACAGGCTCTGGCAAAACTGAATCATTCCTTTTACCTCTGTTTGCACAATTATCAAAAGAACTTTCCTCATGGAGTATTCCTGGCCAAATAGGACAACATACCGATAGTTGGTGGAGAGAATCGCTAAGTCCAAGGGATATTGTAGATACTGAAAACGGTTTTGTTCTTAGTAATGACGTTCAGCAAAGAGCATATGAAACTCGCCCTCAGGCTATGCGGGCCATGATATTATATCCTATGAACGCTCTGGTGGAAGACCAGATGACCCGTTTAAGAATTGCTCTGGATTCAAGCCCTGTAAAACAGTGGTTTAATGAGAACACCAGGGGAAATGCAATTTCATTTGGAAGGTACAATGGTTCAACGCCAGTCGCGGGAAAGCTGGAAAGGTTGAATGAGGATGGTATCCCGGAAATCAATACCACGAAGGTGAATACACTTACCCGGGAGTTACAGGCAATCGAAAGGAACCAACAAAAAGTTGAGGAATATATACAGCAAGAAAGGCAAAAGGGAAATGAAGTTGATGAGACAGAGCTAAAGTCTTTCTTTCAGAGACTTGATGGTTCTGAAATGAGATGCCGATTCGACATGCAAGCTGCCCCGCCTGATATAATGATTACTAACTTTTCCATGTTAAGTATTATGCTAATGCGGGATATTGACGGCCCGGTTTTCGAGAAAACACGCCAGTGGCTTGCTTGTGAAGACCTGCCAGATGATCAACGTACCCATGAAAAACCAAACAGAATATTCCATCTTGTTATTGATGAACTGCATTTGTACCGAGGAACACAAGGGACAGAAATAGCATACTTGCTAAAATTGGTTATGAAGCGCTTAGGATTATATCCAGACCATCCTCAGTTGAGAATATTAGCCTCCAGTGCTTCTTTGGAGCCAAATGATGAAAAAAGCTTGGAGTATGTTGGAGACTTCTTTGGATTCAGGAAGGATGATGTAAAGAATAAATTCAAGATAGTTACAGGTGAATTAAGTCCGGTGGATCCATTGCGGGAAGAAGATGCCCTATTGCCAACCAATCCCTTTATTGAAGTTTGCAAGGCATACAAATCAACAAGACATCAGGTTGATGATCCGGCATTTTCGGAAGCATGTGCGTCGGCAGGTAATACTTTACGTAAAGCCTTCGGGATTGACGACAATATTTCATCTATTGAGGACTACTTACAATTGCTCCTTCACCCAAAAATCAAGCTCCGTGAAAGGTTTTTTGATGCTTGCAGCGTGGTACAGGGTGGAAAAAAAGTGCCCCGTCCAGTTTGTGCTTTCAGAAGGCCTGGAGACGGAAACCCTCCTGATCTTCCTTATTTCTTTGAGGCCCTGTTTGGGCAAGTGAATGAAGAAGAATTACGCCAGGCAGCAAGGGGGCTGTTAATAGCACGTTCCCTGTTTGATGAACCCCAGTATAAGAATCTATTCCAGCAAGCTGGAAGGAGCTTGCAAAAGTTTCGGTTTCATTACTTTTTCAGGAACATTGAGGGAATGTGGGCTTCTACATCGCAAGAAAACCCTGAGGATTCAAGAACATCTGGTAAACTCTACCCTGTACCGAGAATCAAATCGGAAGACGGACATCGTGTACTAGAACTTTTGTATTGTGATAATTGTGGTACAACACTTTTTGGCGGTAAAAGGGGAGCACCAGGTGACACGAATGCTTTCTGCGAATTACTTCCAGTAAGCCCTAACATCGAGGGCATCCCTGAAAAAACACCAGCAAAACTGGTGGAAAAAAGAACATACCAGGAATATGGTGTATTCTGGCCTCAAGGTGATCAGGAGTTTATTCCTCATGAACGGACACGGGGTGAATGGGATCATCCTCACGATGCTTGGTGGAGGCAAATAACCGTAGAAAATGCAACTTCTACTGAATATACAGCTCAATGGGTTGAAGCATACCTAAATAAATACTCAGGCGATGTGGTTCCATACAGCATTGAAGTTGAAGAAAAACCTAAAAACTGGGTAAATGGTTATTTTTTAAGGGTACTCAGGGATTCGGATAACTCCGATGTTGCTGATACCAGGTTACAAGCAAACAGAGATGAGTTTGGAAATATGATTGACACGCACAAATCACTTCCCTGTACCTGTCCGGCTTGTGGTGTCAATGAACAGTACAGGGCTAAAGGATCATCAATTCGTGGATTCAGGACTGGTTTCGCAAAAACCACCCAGTTATTTGCAAAGGAGTTGGTTTATCAGTTACCTGACAGTGCTAAGCAAAGAAAGCTCGTCGTGTTTTCTGACAGCCGGGAAGATGCAGCACAAATCGCTAATGGAATAGAAAGAAACCACTTTACGGATTTACTACGTGAAATACTGATCCGGGAGCTGCAAAATAACCTGTTGACGAAAGCCAAGATTGTGGAAGCACTAGAAAATGGAGAAGACACCACCGAGTTTGAGGAATTTAATTCATCACAATTTTATGAAATCGAGGAAGCATTTGAGGAAATCAATACAATTAGTGCTGATGAAAGCAATCCAAGGAAGAAACAACGGAGAGAGAAGGCTATCCAGAAGGTTGAAAAAATAAAAACCCGGACAATCCGTGTGAATGACCTTATACATCTGATGAATACGGATGAATGTGCTCCTTTAATCAAAAGTTTCGTGCAAATCGGAGTTAATCCAGGTGGTCCTTCCATCCATCTGCAAAACATTCCCCGCACAAACACCCCTTGGTATTCAATGTTTGATTTCGAGGCAGGAACTTGGTCGAATGACAACCCTGAATTTCAGGAAGAAATTAAAAGGGGTACATTGGTTCAATTGGCCAGCCTATTTTTTGGGAACTTGTTCTATTCTCTTGAAGCTTCAGGATTGGGCTATTTGACCGTAAACCATGCTGCTGCTCCTTTGGAATTTAACGCTGGCAGAGCAGGATTAGCCCGTGACCGATTCTTAGAGGTAATAAACTCGTCCATCCGGATACTTGGCCACAAGTATAAATACACGCCCAATGATTTTGATAATCCGCGTACTCTTGATGTTTCGGACTACAATTCATTCCCATCCCTATTAAGAAAATATATCAGAAGAGTTGCAGAATTCAATGGCATCGATGAAAGGAATTTAGGAGAATCAGTATTGAATACATTAACAGCACTTAATGTTTTAAATAATCAGGGAATTAATTTACAAGAGTTATACATCAAGGTTGCAAACGGGGATGATCCTGTATGGGAAAGTCCAAGAGGTGAACGACCGAACCTGCATAAATCTGCCGGTATTTGCACCCAGTTTCCAGAAGGTCCTCAATTGCCAGATAACCCAACAAGTAATTGCAGAAACTTCTGGAACAACAATTATCTTTCTTATCATTCTGCTGTTGAAAAACGGAATTCAATACGGCTGCATTGTGAGGAGTTGACCGGGCAAACGGATGACCAGTTTGAACGTCAAAGACATTTCAGGGATATTATCCTGCAAGATGATGGGCAACCGTTGGCAAAGAGCATTGACCTTTTAAGTGTAACAACAACCCTGGAAGTTGGTGTGGATATTGGTTCATTACAAGCAGTGATGCTGGCCAATATGCCACCACAACGGTTCAATTACCAGCAACGGGTGGGTCGTGCTGGACGGAGAGGTCAGGCATTTTCAGTAATCCTTACCTTTTGCAGGGGCCGCAGCCATGATGAATTCTATTTTAACCACACTGATAAAATTACAGGTGATCCACCACCAACTCCATTTTTAACAATGGGTCAAGATAGGATCTTAAAGCGACTTCTTTCAAAAGAAGTATTAAGGCAAGCCTTTGCAACACTCAGGACAGATATACGCGAAGATTTATTGACCCTTTCCAGAAACGAAAGACAGACAAGCGTTCATGGAGAATTTGGAAAAACTGACCATTGGAAAAACTATATGGAAAGTGTGCAGGAATGGATTACTCATAACCGTGAGGAAATAGAAAGAACAATTGAAGCATTAAAGCCTGGTATTGACCCAAACAAGAAGCAAGAACTGGCAGACTGGATAACCAGCAATAGTGGTGACGGCTTTATGGCAAAAGTCAACCAAGTTATTGAGAACGATGAAATTTCAACAATTGACATATCGGAAAAACTCGCAGAGGGCGGTGTATTACCTATGTTTGGTATGCCAACCTCTGTCCGCAACCTTTACCATGAAATAACCTACGATGGACGAGACTACAGTCTCAAATCCATTGACAGGAATACAGACCTTGCCATATACGAGTTTTCTCCTGGCGCCCAAAAAACAAAAGACAAGGCTATACATACTTCAATAGGTTTCACTGATGATTATTTCACGAGAAATGGCCGTTGGGGTGACCCGGTAATTTCTCATGGCTCCCCATTTTATAACGAAAGATGGATGGTCAAATGCAAAACATGCAATTTCGTAGCAACACAACAGGAGAAACCAGAGCAAGATATTTGTGAATATTGCGGTGAGACAGAAAGGGTAGATATTTTCCCCATTAAGTCACCGGTTGCCTACCGTACTAATTTGTCTAGCGGAAGCGATTCAAAGGAAAACACCGAAATAACCCTCTCAAGACCTCCTATACTTGCCGAAAGCAATGATGAAGAATCCCTGGTACAAGAAACTACCGATAGTAATTTCCTGGCTAAACTTGCGGATAGGGATATTACATGGCGGGTCAATACCAATGGGGATATGCTGTTTGAAGGGAAACAGGTAAGAACTGGGAACCTTTTCCCATTTAACCGGAACCAATGGTTTAATTTCAGTAACCAATGGATATTAAGAGGAGTAGAGGATAATAGTGAGTACGGATACCGGTTAAATATCCATGACAATGAAGATGCTTATGAAAAAATCGCACTTGCTGCTCATAAGAATACTGAAATTTTAAGAATTCATCCAACCCATATTTCACCTGCCCTTACTCTGGATATGTTTGACCAGGCGTCATCTTTGAATTATGCCGGAATAAGGTCAGCATTTTACTCCGCAGCATTCCTGTTGCAAAGGGTAATCGCAGACAAACTTGATGTGGATCCGGTTGAAATAGAGATAGCAGACATAAGAAAGATATCTTTAGAAAATGGTAGAAATACGGCTGAAATAATCCTGACTGACGAGCTTCCGAATGGTTCCGGGTTTGTCAGGCATTTATTCAAAAACATCAGCGATATTATACTTAAAACAATTAATAAACAAGATGATAAAGAATATTTGGCACAAATACATTCGAATACACACAGGGATGGTTGTAAAGATGCCTGTTATGACTGCTTGAAGGTTTTCAGGAATATGAATTATCACGGTTTGCTTGACTGGCGGTTAGGCATTGCTTTAATGCGGGTGATGGCTAACAAAAATTATATGGCAGGAACTGATGGTCAATTTAATGAATTTCTTGAATTGGAAGGATGGCCTGAAGATGTCATACGTCTCCGGGACAGTTTTGCAGAAAGTTTTGATTTTGAAGTATTGGAGGAATTTGAATTACCTGCGGTTCTGGTCTCCAAAACTAGGACATACTATGTAATCATCATTCACCCATTTTGGAATTGCAAAATAAATGAAAATGGATTGCCAGATGTTCCTGATAACACCTGGTTAGCCGAACGTGTATTTGAGATTTTCCAGGAAGCACAGGAAAATAACGGAGTAATACGGTTCGTGGATACTTTTAACCTTCACAGGAGGCCGGGATGGTGTTATCAAAAATTGTTTAATGAATGATGAAGGAATTAACGACCATACTAAAACCCCTTAAACGGATTTCTCCAAGCCGGTACACCGCTATAAACAGGTGTCCATACAGGGTAGTTCTCGCTAATTCGTATTCCTCCCCTTTATTACCCTATCCGCCTGCAAATCATTTAGGAAATGTTATACATGAATGTATCCGGCTTATTGTAACAGGTGAAATTAAGAGAAGTACGGAGTTTGATGCGATTTGGAACCGCTTGCTGGCAAAGCAGGAAAAAGCTCTTGAAGATATGGGATTTGGATTTTTTACTCCATTGAGTGAAAATGTACCTGGTTACACCATCAAAAAATTACAAGTAAAATCCCTGCTCAAAAGCCGGGACAAATCGGAAGTACAGGAAGACAAAAATACGGATACCAATACCCTGACCGAAAAATGGCTTGAAGCACAAGATTCATTAATCGGTGGGTATGCGGATATAATTATAACTCGGAACGGTTGTACCAAGCTGTCTGACTTCAAAAGTGGAAAGATTATTCTTGAAGAAGGGGAGATTAAAGAGGAATATGAGGATCAACTAAAGCTGTATGCTTATTTGTATAATGAAGTATATAGAAAATATCCCGATGAGCTTTCAATTATTGACCTCGAAAAGAAGGAATATCCGGTAGCTTTCACTCCACAGGAATGTGAAGTTCTTGCAAGTAAGTCAAGGGATGCGCTGTCTGAGATAAATAGTTTTATTGAAATGGATGATCTTGAAGCACTTGCAAAACCTGACTTTGATAACTGTAATAGCTGTCTTTACCGTCCGGCCTGTAACTTTTATTGGGAGCTTCCGCTGTCTGAAACAGATTCAATATTTAGGGATGTAAGTGGAAATCTTGCAAATGTAAGACAGTTCCACAACGGAAACCTGAATGCCACCTTGAATACATATGATAACGAGCTGACAGTTTCCCATATAACCAACGATTATTTGCCTTTTCTGACAGGTGCCGTTGGCAAAAAAGTGGCATTTTATAACGTTAAGCAAGGTGTTAAGCCTGAAAACTATCAAGCACTTAAAACAACAAAAATATATGAAGCATAACGACCAAATAGATAAAATACCCATCGTATCATTTTTCAGTGGTGGTGGCTTTTTAGATATGGGTTTTGAAATGTCTGGATTTAAAACTGTCTTTTCCAATGAAATAGATGAGGATTTTGCACAATTTTATAAAGAGGGCATGAGCAGTTGGTCAGGTGAGAAAAGGGAGGTAAGCACAATATGTGATATTGATGAAGTTGCTACTGGTGAAATTAAAAAATTGGTAAAGGGGCAGTTCGGTATTATTGGTGGCCCCCCTTGCCAGGATTTTTCGATTAGAGGTTCAAAAAATGGTTTCGATGGTTTGAGAGGGACATTAACCTATCATTATTATGAACGCATTATGGATTTACAGCCAGACTTTTTCCTGATGGAGAATGTACCTGGACTGGTGTTGTTGAAAAAAACAAAGAAGGCTTTCAATGCAATATTGGACTTGTTCCGTGAAGAGTACTTGATAAGCTCTGAAAGTCTCAATGCCTTGCACTATGGTGTTCCTCAAAACAGAGAAAGACTATTTGTGTTTGGGGTTAAGAAAAGTCTTGTAAAGGACATATCTCTCTACACGCTTAATGATTTATGGTTCAACTGGCCTGTACCAACCTATCCCAAAGCGGAAACATCTTACAACTGGGGAGAACCTAAAGGCAGGGGTTTGGAAATGAAAGCGAAAAAACTACCAGAACCACCCCCTGAATTATGTGTTGGAGAATTATTGGTTAACAATAGCGATAAACAGGTAATACCAAATGCCAGCGATTTTTTTAAACTCAAAAACCCCTCGAAGATTAAGAAAATTGTCGAAGGAGATACTTACCGTCCTTCTTTTAAAAGGCTCCATAGAAAGAAGTATAGTCCTACGGTATGTTATGGGAATAACGAGGTTCATCTGCATCCTGTTTACAACAGGAGGTTATCTGTGAGGGAAGCATTAAGAATCCAGGGTATTCCTGATTCTTATGTAATATCTACTCCTGAAATGTTGACTAAAAAATTCAAGATGATTGGTAATGGTGTACCTGTGCCGTTAGTACATCAAATTGCGTTATCGATCAGGAAGTTTTTAAATGAGTTGGAACAATACAATCCTAAATTGAATGGACATTTGGTCAAAGGAAAAGCGAAGCCAGGTGATGTCAAAAATCCGGTCAAAGAATACTAAGCCGGAAATAACATTACGTTCTGCATTGCATCAACTTGGATACCGATTCAGGGTTCATAAAAAGGATTTACCAGGAAATCCAGACATTGTCTTACCTAAATACAATACTATAATATTTGTAAATGGCTGTTTTTGGCACTATCACAAAGATTGCAGGGAAGGACGAATTCCTAATACTAACACTAAGTTTTGGAAAGAAAAATTGAAAAGAAATGTAGAACGTGACAAAAAAAATCAAGCAATCCTTAAAAAAAATGGATGGCGTGTAATTGTATTTTGGGAATGTGATATTGAAAATGAACCAGAAATAATAATCAGAAAAGTTCTTCAAAGTCTTAAAACTGATTGATTGAGATCCCGAAATTTATATTTATGGTGAAAGAATCAAGTTTTGAATTTAGAGCAAAAATCAAATGTGTATTGCCAAATCAATCTTTACAATTTCTGCTTGTGTTGATTTGACAAATGAGTATTCAATTATAAAGGATAGGCCACTAACAAAAAATTTCAAGCGGACGCGGGTAGCGCCCGCACCCAAAGCGTAGCTTCTCGTCGCGCCGCTTAAATTTTGG
>JARULB010000013.1 GCA_029688905.1 Balneolales bacterium ANBcel1
TCCAGGTGTAGCCTTTGGTGCGCTCCTCACCCTCGGGAGTGACATCCGCAATGATGGACCGGGTGGGGTTGAACGAGATGTTGATCGACAGGTCCAGTACCATGGAGATCAAAATGGCGATACCGAGGATGGCATCCAGACCGAGACCCGCCTGAATGACGCCGATATTGGGCAACGCCAGAAGCATCAGCGAAGCAAGCACACCGCCAACCACGATGAACGCCCGGCGCCGGCCGTTCCAGATCCAGACATTGTCGCTGATGATTCCGATCACCACCTGACCGATGATCCCGGCAATGGGACCGGTAGCCCATACCAGTCCGATATCGGTGATCTCAAGGCCGTACTGATAGGTGAGAAGCCAGCTCAAAGCGGCAATCTGGACCGAGAGTCCGAATCCCATCGCCGTGGCCGGCAGGGCCAGCAATGCGTAAAATGAATTGGTCAGGTTTTTTTGAATACTCAGCATGTGGAATATGTTTAATGGGGTGGCGGGCAGTACGGACCGGTGCAGAAGCGCTTCCATACCTGACTTGAACGTTGAGGGTGTAAGCGCTTACCTCGCCGGGCAGACCGCTCCGCAAAAGGGCTGCTGTGTTCGGGTTGGAGTAAAAATACAATGCCCCGGTTAATTGACAAAACCGAATATTTTCAGATTACCCGGGTGATCAGTTTTCCGGGTAGAGATCGATACCGGAAAGCGTACCGGTTGGCGGGGCACGATGCGAATCCAGCAGCCGGGACAGGAGGTCCTCCAGACAAATCGACTCAAATGGCAGAAAAGCCAGTGGTTCGCTGGTGACCATTGAGCATGGTCAGGGGTTCTTTTTTTTTTATATCTTGCACCGAAGTATACGGAACGGGTATTGCAATCCGCGGTACTCACATCTCATGAAATAACCGGGATGTTGCCGGCAGAAGCCAGGCCGCAAGGACAACCCGCTTTCAAAATGATCGCATTGAAAACGAGCTGCTTATGATCTCCAAGGTCACGATTTACTTCATGCTGAGCGTCCTGACAGGCGCCGCCTTTTCGCAACCCTCCTCATCCGATACCCTTGACGACCCGCCTGAGTCTGTCGCGCAAGAGAGTCCGTCACCGCAGGAGTGGCACGTGGAAGGCGACCAGTGGGAGGAATGGCCTACGCGCACGATCCGTTTTGATACGGATGAAGGAACCTGGATGAATCTTGATGTGAGTCCGGATGGCCGGTATGTCGTCTTCGACCTGCTTGGAGATATCTACCGGGTTTCGTTGAACGGCGGTGACGCGGAACAGCTCTCCGGCGGCCCCGCGTTCGATATGCAGCCGAGGTACAGCCCCGACGGCGAAACCATCGCCTTTACCAGTGACCGGGGCGGTGGAGACAATGTATGGCTGATGGATGCCGACGGATCCAACCGGCGGCAAATTACCAGCGAGTCGTTCCGATTGCTGAGTTCCCCCTACTGGACTCCCGACGGCAACTATGTGGTTGTCCGAAAGCATTTTACCGATACCCGTTCGCTGGGGGCCGGTGAGATCTGGATGTATCATACGGGCGGCGGCACCGGGCTCCAGCTTACAAAAAAGCAAAGCTGGACCTCTGATCAGAACGAGCCCGCCGTCTCTCCCGATGGAAGATGGATCTACTATAGTTTTTCCGGCCCGTTTGACTACAATCGCGATGTGCACGAAGGTATTTTCCAGATCAACCGATTTGACCGGCAAACCGGCAGCATTGAACCGGTTACCAGAGCTACCGGCGGCGGAGTGCGCCCCACACCATCACCGGACGGCAAAAAACTCGCTTTTGTGCGGCGAATCGGCACCCGATCGGCTCTGATGATCCGTGAGATCGACACCGGCCGCGAGCGGGTACTATTCGATGGCCTCGACCTTGACCAGCAGGAGACCTGGGCAATCCACGGGCTCTATCCGGCATTCGCATGGACTCCCGATAGCGACCGGATCGTCATTTCGTTTGACGGCCGTATTCACGCGATCTCGGTAAATAGCGGTGGCGTGCGACCCGTTCCGTTTAACGCCGATGTCCGGATGCATATCGCCGATGCCGTCTCTTTTGAATTTCCGGTTCCGGACAGCCGGTTTGAAACGCAGCTTGCTCGCTGGCCGTCTGTTACCCCGGACAACGAGTATCTGATTTTCCAGGCCGCCGGCCACATCTACCGCATGGCCTTGCCGGATGGAAGCCCGGAGCGCCTGACCAACTCCCGCGACTACCTTGAATACGCGCCATCGGTGTCAAGAGACGGCCGCCATGTGGTTTTTTCCACCTGGGATGATGAAAAAGGCGGCCATGTCAAGCGGGTGCGTATCGGCCGGCCGGGCGATGTCGAACGGCTCACGCGGCAGCCTGACCAGTACGCCAACCCCGTGCTGTCGCCCGATGGAGGCCGCGTCGCTTATCTGCAGGGCAGCGGAATTGTGAACCGCGGCAAAAACATGAGTTCCGAGTTTTTTCTGAATATCAGAATTACCGATCTGGGTTCCGGCGAAACCACTCACGTGACCACAACGCCCAACCGGGGCGCCAACAGGCGCATGCCCCGGATGCAGTGGAGCCACGACGGCAGCCGCTTGTACTATTTCGAGAACGACGAAGGGGTCACCAAACTGGCTAGCATCAAAACGGACGGCACCGACAAGATGCACCATGTTGTGAGCGAAACCGCCGAGGAACTGGTTCTTTCGCCGGATACCCGTTATCTGGCCTTCAAGGACCGGCACAACGTCTATGTGACCCCCATGCCCCGCGCCGGCGGAGAGCCGCTTGAGGTCTCAGCCGGCAACACATCCATCCCCACTCGGCAGCTCACACGATACGGCGGCGACTGGATCAGCTGGTCGAGGGACGCCCGTCGGCTGGTTTTCGGACTCGGCAACACCGTGTACCGTCAGGAGGTGCGTCCGCTGTTCGGGTTGCACGGCGAACCGGAGCAACAGCCGGAAAACCGGGACGACTGGCGCGTCGGAAACGCGGTGTACAGTCCGGAGGTGATCCCGGTAACGCTAAGGCTGCCGGTGGCCAAACCCGAGGGGGTTACCGCGTATCAGAATGCGCGAATCATCACCATGGACGGGGATGAAGTCATTGAAAACGGCACCATTGTAGTACGGGACAACCGGATTCTGGATGTCGGTCCCATGGAGGAGGTGACTATCCCCGATGGCGCTCAACTGATCGACGTTTTCGGCAAAACCATCATGCCGGGCATAGTGGATGTGCATGCCCACATGGGATATGTGGCCCTGGACATCACCCCTAACCGCCTGTGGGAATATGAGGCAAACCTGGCGTACGGTGTGACCACCACCCATGATCCATCCGCAAGCACGCAGTCGGTATTCGCTCTGGCCGAGCAGGTCAGGGCCGGACGCATGATCGGACCACGTATCTATTCCACCGGCTTCATCCTCTATGGCGCTGAAAACCCCAACAAGGCCGTTGTCGAGAGCCTGGATGACGCCCGCCACCATCTGCTCCGCCACAAGGCGGTCGGGGCCATATCGGTCAAAAGCTATAACCAGCCCCGTCGCGATCAGCGCCAGTGGATTCTGCAGGCCGCGCGCGAAATCGGGCTCAATGTCTATCCCGAAGGGGGATCGATGCTTCAGCACAACATCAACATGATCCTCGATGGCCATACCGGCATCGAACATGCCATACCCGTTGCGCCGCTGCGTAACGATGTGCTGGCCTTGCTGGGGGTTTCGAATGTGGGATATACCCCGACGCTTGTGGTAGGATATGGCGGTATCTGGGGCGAAAACTACTGGTATCAGAAGCACGATGTGTTTGAAAACCGCCGGCTGATGCAGTTTGTCCCGCGTCATGTAGTCGATGCCCGCGCCCGGCGACGTCTGATGGTTCCGGATGAGGAATTTTACCACTTTGAGCTTGCCAGATCCGCCCGGCAGGTGGTCCGTGCCGGGGGAAGGGTGCAGCTCGGTTCGCACGGACAATTGCAGGGCCTGGCGGCACATTGGGAGCTGTGGATGTTTGTCCAGGGCGGGATGACCGAGCTGGAAGCCATCCGGGCGGCTACCATTCACGGGGCGGAGTATCTCGGCCTGGGAGGTGACCTGGGCTCGATCCGGTCCGGAAAACTCGCCGATTTTGTGATTCTGAACCAGAATCCGCTGGACGATATCCGCAACTCCGAAGATATCTACATGGTTGTGAAAAACGGGCGCGCCTGGGACCGCAACCTCTACCAGCGGTATCCAGGGGAACGCGAACGGCGTCCTTTCCGTTTTCAGCGATAAACCCGTTAAACACGGCCTTCCGATGCAGATACCCGGGCCGGTTCTCTCCACCGGTGCATGAACGTTTTTTTAAGCACTTTGATCGGCCGGCTCTCAGGAGCAGAATCCTGTCCGTCAGATTGCCGTTGGAAAAAAATCAGAAATGTATTTCATTTTTTTTGTTACCATCCGATAATACTGGAAGCGCTGATTGCCCCGGAAGGCAGGTTGCTCCGGATATGAACTGCACCTGGATGTCAATAAAACTTTTTTTTTATTACGGGCTGAGTCGCGGCAGTACCGCAATTCAGGATAATTGCATTTGGCATCGGATCGGGTCGGCCTCTCATTGAGTACCAACAAAGGAGCTGCGTAAATGCAGAAAAAACAATACAGCAAGATCCTTCTTGCAGCATCGGATGCCACCTCGGCGGCAGTGGAAGAGGAGATACTGCAGAAGCTGGGTTACCAGGTTGATGTCGTTTATTCCGGGGAAGAAGCCTGTAATGCGATTTCCACATCGGAAGATGTTGATCTTGTTCTCATGAATACGCGGCTGGACCTGGCTGAAAACGGTGCCCGTGATGGTGTCAAAGCCGCAGCAGTGCTTAGAGAGCAATCCGGCCTTCCGATCGTTTTTATCCACTCGAATTCCGATTCATCGGCACTGCAAGAGGCGGAAAAACTGTCCCCATATGGTTATCTGGATAAACATGGCTCCATGGAGGTTTGGGGTGCCGTGATCCGGACTGCGCTTCGGCTTGATGGTTTTTTTGTGGAAGAGGCTGCCATGGAAGCCGAACAGGAGTTTCAGTCTCTTTTGCAGAATATTCCAAATGTGGCTGTTCAGGGCTACAGGATGGATGGTACAACGGTGTACTGGAATCGGGCTTCTGAAACCATTTACGGGTATTCCGCCGAAGAAGCGTTGGGAAAAAACCTGCTGGATCTCATCATACCCCCTGAAATGAAAAAACCGGTATCCAGGGCGATCAGGGAGATGGCCCGAACCGGGGTGGCCATTCCTGCCGATGAACTGGTACTAATGAAAAAGGGGGGTGCTCCTGCACCGGTGTACTCCAGTCATACCATTGTAAATAAGCCCGGCCGACCGGCTTTGATGTTCTGTATTGATATCGATATCTCCGAACGAAAAGAGGCTGAAAGAAGGTCAAAATTCGAAGAGGAGCTCAGGCAATTGCTGGTTCGGCTTTCCACCGGGTTTATCAATGTGCCGATTGATGATATTGAGCCGGAGATTCACCGCTCGTTGTCTGAAGTAGGCCTTTTTACAAAAGCAGACAGCGCTTTTATTGTGGAATATGACTTCAAAAAACGGACGGCAAACTATTCCCATGAGTGGATCCGGAAAGGCAGCAAGCTGCCAGGAGTCGGTGGGAAAGAAATTTCCATGGATACCCTTGAGCCGTGTGTAGAAAAGCATAAAGCCGGCGAGCCTGTTTACATCCGCAACACCGTACAGTTGACTAAAGATTTTGCTTTGAGGCGTTTTTTGGAGCAACAAGGCGCAAAAAGTCTGCTTGCGATCCCTCTGATGATCAATAATAATGGCTGCACTGGCTTTGTCGGATTTCATTCTCAGGATGGTAATCACCAATTCGGCGAAAACGAACAGCAACTGCTGAAGGTCTACTCTCAGATGCTCTTGAACGTGATGGAGCGAAGGAAGTTTGAAGAGGAGCTTTGGAAGAGTGAGGAGAAAAACCGGCGTCTGTTCGATACCATGCCCCAGGGGGTGATTTATCAGGATGCCGATGGCACGATTATTTCAGCCAATACGCAGGCGGAAAAGATACTGGGAAGGTCGCAGAAAAAGTTGATCGGTAAAACCTCATTTGACGCCATATGGAATATGATCACCGAAGTGGGAAGTCCGGTACCCAGGGAAGAGCATCCCGCCATGCAGGCAATTCTGACAGGACAGGCGGTAAGCCCGGTTGTTCGAGGCGTATACCATCCGGTGCTGAAAGAACATGTCTGGCTTTCTATTACCGCTGTGCCGCTGTTCCGTCGGGGTGAAACGACCCCGTACAAGGCATATGCCATGTTTGAAGACATCACTGACAAACGAAGGACAGAGAGGAATTATCAGAGCTTGTTCCAGGAAATGCTGGACGGATTTGCCCTGCATGAAATTGTTCGAGATGATACGGGGACTCCCGTTGATTACCGCATTCTGGCAGTGAACCCGGCATTTGAATATATAACCGGACTTAAATCCGAGGAGATCATCGGTAAATCTGTGCGGGAAGTGTTACCGGAAACCGAAGCCCAGTGGGTTTACGAATACGGAAGAGTGGCCCTCACGGGGCGTCCGGCCTATTTTGAGAACTATTCGTCCGAGTTCGATAAGTATTTTGAAGTAAAGACGTTTTGTCCGTCCGAAAACCAGTTTGCCTGTATATTCGCGGATATCACCGACCGTAAATACAAGGAGTCTCTGATCCGCAAGAACCTCCAGGAGAAGGACGCGATGCTGGCCGAAATTCATCACCGCGTTAAAAACAATCTCGCGGTTATTTCCAGCCTGCTTCGGCTCGATGCCGATCGCTACATGGATACCGGCAGCGGCGAAGTATTGATGAAGGCCGAGAGCCGCATCCGCTCCATGGCTTTGATTCACGAAAGTCTCTATCAGGCCGACTCATTTTCGGGAATTCGTTTTGATGAGTATTTAAAAGCATTGGCAGGTCATATCCGCTCCCATTATTCCGGATTGAAAAGCGGGATCACCATCAACTACGAGACCAGGCCGGTTACCATAGACATCACCCGGGCCATTCCCTGCGGCATTATTTTTAATGAATTGATTACCAATGGATTCAAGCATGCGTTTCCCGACCGGGAAGAGGGTGTTATCTGCCTGGAGCTGGGTACCGACGGGGCAGATATCGTTTTAACCTACCGCGATAACGGCATCGGCCTGAGTGAGAAAATCGTCAAAAATATCAAAACGGGAACCATCGACTCGCTCGGAATACAGATGGTGCAGGGTTTGGTCCAGCAATTACGCGGCAGGATGACGGTCGATATTTCTACGGGTACCCGCATTGAAATGCGGTTCAAATCGCATGTATCCGGATCAAGCGTGAGCCGGCATCGTATTCATAGCGGTTCGGAGAAAGTTTCCTTTGATCTGAGAAGCAGGTAATTCAGCCGGGAACCACTTCATTGCGCGGAAGCGCATGTATTTTGTAAAAAGTACCCGGAAAGCGGGATGTTTGGGTGAAAGCCCGGATTTGTGTTGAATCCGACCGATGCTTTCAAAAAACTACTGCCCCATCCATTTACGGAACTCCGTCACACGGTCGCGGCTAACGATCTCCTCTCCACCCTTTGCATCTTTCAACTGCACGCTTAGCCTGCTCCCCGAATAAACCGTAATCTTTTCGACCGAATCGATGGAAGCGATACATTTTCTGTTCAGCCGGAAAAAGTAATCGGGATCCAGCATTTCTTCCAGCTCGGTCAGTGTATAATCCACAATACGAGCCTTTGCGTCACGGGTATGCAGCAGCGTCACCTTGTCCTCACTGGAAAAGCGGGCGATCTCCTGAACGCTTATGCTTTTGATGATGTCGCCGCTTCTCACCAGAAAGCGGGTTTTCCAGGGGCCGGTCGTGGCCGCGAGCATTTTCTTCAACTGCCGGACATCCAGGCTTCCGTATTCCGGGGATGTTGGGTTGTGCCATCGGTCCCGCTTCTGCAGTGACCGGCGCAGCTCCTCCGGGTCGATCGGCTTCAGCAGATAGTCCACAGAGTTGAGTTTGAACGCCCGGATGGCGTATTGGTCATATGCGGTAGTGAAGATGATGGGCGCGGAGGTATCCACCTGTTCAAAGATGTCAAAGCTCATGCCGTCCGCGAGATGAATGTCGCACAGGATCAGGTCCGGGGCGGAATGTGACCGGAGCCAGGCCACGGAATCTTCAATACTGTCGAGGGGCCCCAGGCACCGGGCCTGCGGCTTCACCTGCTTAACGAGTTTCTTTAATCGCTCGGCCGCGGGCATTTCATCTTCGATTATCAACAGGTCCATTGGGTTTCAGGGCGGGTTAAACTGTGTCATGTTTTATGAATCACCTGTGTGCAGCAGAGGCAGGGCGACCCGAAACTCCGTCTCGGTCTGTTCAATTCTGGGTTCTCTCCGTGTGAGCAGCGCGTAGCGCCTTTTTATGTTCCGCAGGCCCACCCCCCGGGACTCGCCTGAAGGAGAACTGCGGGGCCGGCGGGTATTGGTGACCACCAGCTCCTGATGATCGGTGTCCACGGTGATCCGAAGCGGTTTGCCGGTACTTGCGGCATTGTGTTTGACGGCGTTTTCAAGCAGCAGTTGCAGCGATAGAGGCGGCAGCAGAAGGCGGCGGATCTCTTCGCCGGGCCGGTTCAGCTCATACACCAGCCGCTCTCCGAACCGGATGCTTTGAAGCGACAGATAATCTTCCGCGAAAGCGAGTTCCCGCTCCAGTGTCACCAGTTCTTCGTGCTGCACATCCAGCAGGTACCGGTAGATCTGGGATAGTTTCCGGATGAAACGATCCGAGGCTTCCGGATCGTCATGGACCAGATGGGAGAGGGTGTTGAGCGAATTGAACAGAAAATGCGGGTTGAGCTGGTCCACCAGTGCACGATAGCGTGCATCGGCCAGCTCTGTTCGAAGCTGTTCGGCTTCGACCGCCGACCGCCTCCACTGCAGCAGCCAGGACCGCGCGATGAATATCGAAATGATCACCAGAGCGATGCCCATCGTCAACAGCACATCGGAAAAAATCATCCTCCAGGAGTAATCGATAACAATGAGCTGCCCCTCGGTTACGGCCACATACAGCGATAGCAGCACATAGCCGATCACAAAAACAAAAGCCAGGTAAGACAGGGTAGTGAGCAGCAGGCGGAGTACCGGCTGCTCCAGCCAGGAGAAGCGCGACTCAAAGTAACGGTCAACCCGGTCGCCGCCCCAGCTCAGCGCCGAGCTCATCAGAAACGAGAGAGAAAACAGGGATAGAAGCCGGGCGGTCTGTCCCGGTTCGAAAAAGCAGGAAAAACAGATAAAGGCGGTTACGGCCAGCGCGATTCCGGCGTTGATCAACAGAAACGGTCCCGCCTTCCCGAACACCCTCTGACCGTAGTTGGCCCCGGGGGGTGCCGCGTCATTCCTTCCGGACACCGTTTCGGCCCCGGAATCAGGATCCGGAGCCGTTGCGGAAGGATTGGAGGTTCTGTCCATTGTTAGCCTGTTTGTTCCGGTTATACCCCCGGAAGATAGGGGAGAATTACCAATTTTGAAGCATTTGGAACCGTTGGCGCATTATTCGCACATGGAGGTTAACTGGTTGGCTATAAGCCGCCCCCAATTCGGTGCCAGCGGATCGTTCTGAAACTCCTGTTCATGATCAAACAACTGGAACGTATTTCGGGCCACTTCGCAGGGTCCGTCTGTAGATTGCCCGGTATAGGATGCGGTCGCGTACTGCATCCGGGCCATGAGCGCCTGGGCTCTGGGGTTCTTCTCGTTCATTTGGATGGCTTCACCGAACAGTTTAAATACCCGGGGTGACAATGTCTGCCCGCGTTCTGATGGACGAAGACTTAACTGGCCCATCATTATAAAACCTTTCAGCACGGTGATCTCGGCACGTTCCGCAATCTGACTTTCCGACACCATGCTTTCCGATTCGCCAGCAAGTCGTTCGGCCTCGGTAAAAAAGGCGTCCTGTTCATCCGGATTTTCGCCGGGCATATAACCCATCAGAGCGTACGCCAGTGACGCGTAGTACGGCGGATGCCAGCGGTCCGGGTGACCCTCTGCGATGCGCAGGAATCCGTTTGCGGCCTCGCGCATTTGTTGCCGAGAGCCGTTTTTCATGGCTTCATCCATTTGGCGGTTGAACGATTGCATGGCCTGGATATATTCCTGGTCGGGTTTGGGGGTGTCGGGGGCGCTGCTGTAGACGTCTGCGACATCATTGTCGGCTTCAATCCCGAATGCGATGGTTGCATCATTGTGATATCGGGCGTCCGAAGATAGCGGATCGGCATGGTTGGGGGAATTTGCGAAGGAGTGGAGAGGGCCTGCTGAGAGCAGGAGCACAATAATCAGTATCATGGTTTTCATGGATCCGTTTTTTTTTGGATTAGGGAGGTAATCAGTTACAGGTTGTTGAGTTGATTGGCGGTTTTGTCACCGGAAAAAGTCCAGAAAAGACCGACCAGGAAGAATCGCGGGGCGGTTTGACGCACCGCCTGACGCTGTGTACTTCCCGATGTATCCATGATATACTCATATCCGAAGACATTGTTTCGTCCGGTTACGTTGGAACATGCCACATGGATGATGATGTTGGGCCGGGGCAGGTAACTCCAGCTCAGGCTCAGGTCGGCATAGGTGCGGGTGCGGGCGTTCATTTCACCGGGCTGACCGGGATCGGTGTAGGGGTATCCGTCATTCAGGGTGAGTGAAAGTCCGGGCTGGGATTGCAGTTTCGTAATAAATCGCTTGACCACCAGTGATCCGTTATGTCGGGGCGCAAAGGCCGGCTGCACCCGGCTTTCATACCCGCCGAATTGCCTGCGGCTGTCGATATAGCTGTAACTGATCCAGAAATCGGTGTTGGTGAAACTGCCGGTGTCACGCATCAGCACATCAAACCCCCTGGCCGAACCACTTCCGGTTTGCGCGATATCGTGATACCGGAAACGGGAACCACGGTAGGTGGCAAGTTTGTCGTACTCCTTGTGGTAGGCTTCGATGCGGAAGGTGCGAACCGTACTGCGGTATTGGTAGTTCAGGATCAGGTGACGGGATTCGGATACCGCCATATCGGGCTGCACCACGTGCAGCTCCTCATCCGGCATCTGGTGGAAGGTGCCGGCCGCCGCGGAAACCTGACCGAGTCCGTGGGGCAGCTCCCATGCCATGGAAAAACGAAGTGGCAGCCACCATTGACCGGCCAGGTCGCTGTAAGCGACACGCAGTCCGGCGCGGACCGTCAGCGCATTGCTGAAGAGATAGTCGACTTCCGCGAAAGCGCCTCCAAGCAGGCCGGACAGGCTTCGCTCCATGTGTTCCGGGAGGATTTCTTCACGGTACCGGTTTACAAAGGCCTCGGCACCTGTTTTGAGCAGCATCCGGTCGGCAACCTGATGATCCGCCACTACCTTTCCATGAAGCTGCTGTTGCCGGACTCCGAGTTCCATGACGCCGGCACCGTTCTCGGCAGCGGAAAACACAAAGGTGTCGTTATTCAGGGAAGCGGAAAGGCCGCCCCGGATGACGCGGCCGGTACCTGCGCGGCGGAACGCGAACTGCGTGTAGGTGTAACTGTTGTCGATCCGGAGGTGATCGAAGCCGGAACTGGCGGGGCCATGGGCACCGTCCCGGTCCCACAGGGATAGTCCGCCCGACTCATGGTGGACATATCCTTTAAGCAGGGTCAGGGACGATGGCTTGTGACGCGCTGCAAGGGAGAAATCCCGGCTGAACGGACTGCGGTCCCACTCCAGATTTTGCGGGATGACGCGGTGGAAGGGGGTGAGGTCGGTATAGTTGGCGGAAGCGATCAGGCTGCTGCGACTTCCTGTTTGTGTATGACGCAGGGATCCGCCGACGGAAAGAAGTCCGGCGTCGGTCTGGGTGCGCAGGGGTTCATCCACCGAATGCAATACCAGGACCGAGGAGAGGGCCTGGTCGTATTCCGCCGAAAAACCGCCTGTACTGAAAAAGGAACCGCGAAACAGGTACGGGTCGAAGCGGGTCCGGGTCGGCACGTTGTGTGGAGTGGTGCCGTAGGCGTTGCCGATTCGGAGCCCGTCCATATAGATGCCGGTTTCGGTCGCGTCCCCACCCCTGACGAACAGCCTGCCGTCGCTGCCTGAAGTGCTGGTTCCCGGCAACGTTTGAAACGCGGTGGTGAGGTCACCCATCGCCGAGGGGGTGGTTACAATGTCGAGTGGCCGCAGTACAACTGCCCGGCTCTCTTCGGAGGCCTCCATGGTGCCGGCGGTGATCGTTACGGCAGACATCCAGGTTACCGACTCTCTCATGACGGCGTCCACCCGGATGTCGGGGCTAGCAGAGTCCAGGGTCTGGTCAGGCGGCAGCGACACCGGTTTTTCCACGCTGTTGAACCCGAGAAACTGAAATACCAGAATATGCTCCCCCGTTGCTGTGGTCGAAAATCGGAACCGGCCGTTTTCATCCGAGGTAGTTCCGGTATAGGTGTTTCTGAGGTAGATGTTTACGCCAGGCATCGGTTCTCCTCCGGAATCCGTTACGGTTCCGCGGATGACGGCCTGCGGAGGTACACCGTCCGTTTCGAAGAGTTGGGTGTGACCGAATTCCATTTTTGTGGAACTGGTATGGCCGGTTGACGGAATGCTGCTATCAGCGGATGCCAGTGCTCCGGTGGCACCGCCCTGATGGGAGAGAAGCGGAAGCAGAGCCAGACAAAGGGTCAGGAGTACGCTCATCGTTGAATTGGAGAGGTTAAAGGTTACCGGAATCTATCCCGGAACGGACTCCTGCCGGAAATAAAAACGATGAATGGTTGGATGGGCCGGATGAACGGGGAATTCTGGGGGATGAATCTGCCCGAATTCATGTACCGATCGCTAACCCGGAAATTTCGGAGCGAACAGGCTGTTGGCAAAATCGTCAAACCTGTAGTGGAGCTTGTTTTGCAGAAGTGGCAACGCAGATGTATCTTGCATGAAATCAACAGGATGATGGCATGCAGCCGGGGGCTGTCTCAACAAATGCGGGGGGAATATGGACAGGAACAAGATATTGCCTATCATATATGTCAGAGGGTATGCCGGTAGCAGTGGTGCCGTGGAGTCGACGGTTGACCTGCCATATTACGGCTTCAATCTCGGGAGCACCAAAGTGAGGGCCGGTGTGGACGGCGAACCGGGCTTTTCCATTTTTGAGAGTCCGCTCATCCGCCTGATGAAAGATTATGGATATGTGGACTATTTCGTCCGGTGTGATGAGGGTGTCCTGGAGCTGCTCAGGGAGCAGCCCGGTGACGAGTATCCGTTTTCCTCTCTCTGGGTGTATCGGTACTACGATATCACCTCAAAAATTATGGGAGAGGGCATTCGGAAAGAGATTGAAGTGCTGGCGCAGAACCTGGGCACGGTAATAGACGGGGTGCTGGAAAAGACCGGAGCACCCCAGGTGTATCTGGTGGCTCATTCCATGGGCGGACTCATTTGCCGATCGCTTATTCAGAAATTCTGGAGGGAACAGGCCGTCGGAAAAATCGCCAAACTGTTCACCTACGGCACTCCGCACAACGGCATACATTTCCGGAAAGGGCTGAATTGGGCGACGGTGGTGCGCGACGCTTTCGGAATCAACGACTCGGACACGTTCGGTCTGCGGAGAATGAAAGAGTACCTTGATCTTTCCGGAGAGGAGGCCAACAGTCTGGAGGGTCGGTTCCCGGTGGAGCGAGTTTTTTCCATGATCGGTACCAATTATCAGGATTACGATGTTGCCGGGGGATGGAGCCGCCGCGCGGTGGGGCCCGGCAGCGACGGACTGGTTCAGGTTAAAAACGCCTATGTAAAAGGCAGCAGCCGCGCCTATGTCTACCGGAGCCACAGCGGGCCCTACGGCATTGTGAACTCGGAGGAGGGGTATCAGAACCTCCAGCGTTTTTTATTCGGTGATACCAGTATCCAGTTTGACCTGGTTGGTGTCAGAATAACCGATTCCTATCCGGATCGTGATACGCTGCGCTATCTGTTGCTGGAGACCAGGGTGTCGATCGCCGGGGAGGATATCACCATGACCGGGCAACTTGAAGAGCAGGGGTCGGGTACGGTTGTCGTTCCGGATGAGCTGGCCGCGGGCAGCGAGACCCTTTTCCGGACCTATCTGGCGAAGTCACAGCGTGCCGGAAGCAGCAGATATTCGCACCTTCAGATCGAAATCAAAATCGTACCCAAGCATGTCAGGGACCGGAAAATATGGCGAAACCGGCGATATTTCGGCGAGTATCTGTTCCACAAAACCCTGACGATCGGAGTGGGTGACCCCGATGCGCAAGGCCGCCGGAAAGTGCGATACGCATGGAGCGCACTGGATGCCGATATTGAAGCCAGGCCGGGCCGGCTGCTGGATGATGGCACGCTCGACATCCCGCTCAAGTCACACAAATCCGATTTCAGGTGGATCAAGAGCGGAGTACTGAGGATATCGGTCAGGCAGGAGTGACGGTCCGCGATATGAGGCTCAGGTTAAACCTGCAGCGGCTATGCTCCCTCTGAGAATATGGCGAGGCAACCATTTTTTGTTGTACCGAATCGTTATCTCGTTCGTTTGAGCCGCTGGTTATTGGCCAATCATTTTTGGAATGATTGTTACAGGTTCAGTTGTAAACTCAAATTCATTTAATTTTTCACCATCTTGTAAGTAGCGTACAGAGAATTGAATATCAGAAGTTTTTGACGGACTGGATTGTAATAAAAGAATCAATTGATCCGGTACATTCGGTTCTTCAGCGATATAATCAATGAGATTGATACGCCCTGGACCTTCACGCATATACAGAGCATAAACTTCGAATAGTTCAGCAAGATTTTCTCCGGCAGGATATTCATCACTGAAATCTTTATCACTATAGATTTGAATATCTAAAATCTTGTCATCCGAAACGGGATCTATGGGAGAACACGCGTAAGCACTTTGAATGAATTGAAAGTTTATTTTGTAAAATACACTCGAATAGAAATATTCTTGAACCGGATACATATTAATAGCAAATTCATCAAATTGAATTGAATCGCTCTGAATTATTGAAAGCTGAATAGATATGGATGATGAATCATAATGAGTGACTTTTTTAATTGATGTTGTAAAATCAGTCACTCGAAACTTATCAGGAAAAGGTCCGCAGTTCAAGTCAGTTGGTGTGTTACAGGAAGTTGAAACAAAAGTAAAGAATATCGCTATACCGACTATTGATAAGATCGTTATGGAAATGCATTGATTTCTCATAGGATTTGTTCTTTGATGTATGATTAGGCAAATAACGGTACAGGTTTATGAAAAATTCACCAATAACGAAAAAACTCATAAATTAAAAATAAATGTGCATTGGGGAAGCTTGCAGGGAGGTCCGGTTGAATAAAAAAGAAATGATCCGTGCTGGATTATCTCAAATCATTTAAATGCAAGCTAAATTGCAAATCAATTATTTGATTGCAAAATAATTTGATGAAGCTGATCTAAATCTTCTATAAGCCTCAAAAGATTTTTGGGTAATTTGGATTCATAAGGCATATATGTTAAGACTGTATCTGCGACGCCATCGTATGTTAATATAATCTGATGAAAGTCTCCGTCAGTCATGAATTTATCCGGTTGATAATGTCTTTCATATCGACTAAAAAAAGCAAAAGAGTTTGAAAGCATTTTTTGTTGATCTTCCGTTAACGTTATTGAAGTATCCCTGATTACTTCTCCGCTTGCATGGCCTGTTACTTTTGCACTGGCAATACCCGAGGAATGGACAAATAGTTCGGATTTATGTATCCATCCTCCAAACCTGGTGTATTGCACTTCCATTTTTTCAAATGCAAGAGGTTCGCTCGGTTGACTGGAATCAAGCAAATTGCAACTGACTAAATACAAAACAGAAAAAAACAGCCAAAATGAAACCAAAAAGCGGTGATCTTTTCATAGTGCCTCAAGCTGAATGTGATTAATTCAATACTTTTACCGGTTTTGAAATGACCAAGAACGATATCCTTTGTGGCGCCAATTATAAATTGAGAGTAAATTA
>JARULB010000014.1 GCA_029688905.1 Balneolales bacterium ANBcel1
GCGTGAGTGAAACGTAGCACACCACAAAACCCCGGATAACTCCCGGGATCTCGATTCAGTACTGCTAAAAACTACTGAGCTGAGAAGCCTGAAACTCTACTTCTTGTCCTCTTTCTTCTCATCGGCATCGGAGGATGCATCATCGGATGGTGCCGGCTTATCCTCTGCCGTATCATCAGCTGCTGCCTTTGGCTCTTCTTCGGCCGGGGCATCTCCAGTATCTGCACCATCGGTTTCCTGGGCAGGTTTGGATTCTTCAGCAATGGCTTGCGCCTCCTTGCTCTCTTCCACTTCAGTATCGGGACCGGCTGCATCTTTCGTCTGAACAGCATCATCCTGCTTCGGCTCATCTGCATCAGCCGGGTGGCTTTCTGTCTTGTCCGCCTTCTTCGCAGTTTCAGAAGTACTTTTTCCGTCAGTTGCCTTTTTCCCGGCACCTGCACGGCCTCGACGCGTGCGGCGTTTTTTCTTGCCACGAACTTCCGGTTGCTCGTCGTTAAAGTCAACCAGTTCTATCAAGGCTTCTTCAGCTGCATCTCCAAGCCTGGAGCCCAGTTTGATGATTCGGGTATAACCCCCGGGGCGATCTGCCACCATCGGACCAATTTCATCAAAAAGCCTCGATGTGGCCTGGTTATCTCTCAAATGCCGAAAAACCAGGCTTCTGTTGTGGGTACTGTCTTCCTTTGACCTTGTAATGATAGGCTCCACAAAGCTCCTAAGCGCCTTGGCCTTAGCCAGGGTGGTTACAATCCTTTCATTTTTGATCAATGCAACGGACATCGCCATCAATGTGGCTTTTCTGTGAGATGCTGTCCGGCCTAGTTTCCGCCCTCTAACTAAATGACGCATGATATTCCAATTACTTCGTTAATCGTGATTTATTCATCCAAATACTTGTCGACATCCATACCAAACTGAAGATTCTTCTCTTCGATCACTTCCATAAGCTCGGCAAGTGATTTACGTCCAAAGTTCCTGAACTTCAGCAGTTCTGTTTCATCTTTGGAAACAAGTTCGGCGATGGTGTTGATATTTGCAGATTTCAGGCAGTTATAAGCACGAACACTGAGGTTCAGATCCTCGATGCTTGTCTTGAGCATATTGGCAATACGCACCTTCTCGGCATCTACCTCATCTTCCTGCTGAGTGAACGGTTCTTCAATCTGTTCGGTGATAAACTTCTCAATATGATCCTTGAGAATTTTACCCGCTATGGTGAAGGCTTCCTTCGGATTGATGGATCCATCGGTGGACACCTCCATGGAGAGCTTCTCGTAGTCGGTTCTTTGACCCACCCGGACATTGTCCACATCAAACTTGACAGACTTGATAGGCGTGAAAACGGAATCCACAGGGATCAGATCAATATCCGCCTCGCTGTCAGCCGAAGACTCGTCTGAAGTAACGTAACCCTTGCCTCTGCCCATTCTCAATTCCATCTCTATTTCAGCACCATCCGAAAGAGTAGCAATCTCCTTGTCGATATTCAGTACCGAGTATTCCGCCGTGGCATCCGCAATGTCCTGGGCCGTCAATACAGCAGGTCCCTTTTTGGAAAGGGTGATAACGCCGCTGCTTTGCTCCACCTGCTTGAACCGCACCTCTTTAAGATTGAGGATGATATCATATACATCCTCGGAAATACCGTCTATGCTGGAATACTCGTGCTTTACTCCACGAATTTTCACAGCGGTAATGGCGATACCCGGCAGCGATGAAAGCAATACACGGCGAAAGGCATTTCCAATAGTTACCCCGAAACCTCTCTCAAGAGGTTGAAGGACAAACTTGCCAAACGTCTCGGTGGACTCTTCAACAACAAGGCTGTCGGGCATTAACAAATTATTCGTGCTCATAAGGCAAACGATTTACTATGATTACAGTCTTCAAAAAATTATTTCGAATACAACTCAACGATAAGCTGAACATTGATATTCTCGGGGATATCCTCCATGTCAGGATAATGGAGGAATTTACCGCTCAAGGATTTACGGTCTACCTCAAGCCATTTGTGCTTTCTTCTGGCAGTATTTTTGACGGAATCGTCAATAATATCCAGGTTTCTTGATTTGGGCCTTACCGAAACGACATCACCTTCTCTCAAAGAATAGGAAGGAACATTGAGAACATTTCCGTTCACCACAATATGGCGGTGGGTTATCAGCTGACGCGCCTGCCTTCGTGTGCGCGCGAATCCCATCCGAAACACCGTGTTGTCCAGCCGCGCTTCAAGATACTTCATCAGGTTCTCACCTGTGATGCCCTCTTTTGCATTCGCCTTGTCGAAAAGGTTCCGGAACTGCCTTTCAAGCATCCCGTAAGTGTACTTCGCCTTTTGCTTTTCATCAAGCTGGATGGCATACTCCGATTTCTTCATCCTTCTGGAGCGACCATGTTCACCGGGGCCGTAAGGTTTGCGTTCCAGAGCCTTGCTCGGACCAAAAATCGGCTCTTTGAATCTTCTTGCTCTTTTTTGCTTGGGACCAGTATATCTTGCCATGTTCTCTTTTAACTATCGGTGTTTAGACTCTTCTTCGCTTTGGTGGACGGCAGCCATTGTGCGGAATTGGTGTTTTATCCGTAATCACCTGTACTTCCAGGCCGGATGTTGCCAGAGCTCTGATAGCCGCTTCACGACCGGATCCCGGGCCTTTTACAAAGACATCCACTTTTCTGAGCCCCATATCATACGCTGCTTTTGCGGCAGTCTGAGAGCTCAGCTGGGCTGCATAAGGGGTATTTTTGCGGGAGCCTTTAAATCCTTCCCTTCCGGAGGTTGACCAGGACAAAACATTCCCTTCCACATCGGTAATTGTAACCGTAACGTTATTGAAGGTAGCCTTGACATACGCTCGCCCATTCGGATCGGACAGCTGCTTTTTCTTCTTTTTGGAAGCCGTTGTTTTTGCTTGCTTTTTTGCCATAATTGTACTGAGTAAGTAAAACGGTTACTTTCTTGGAGCCACTTTCTTTCCGGCAACGGTGCGCCGGCGTCCTTTCCGGGTACGCGCATTGGTTTTGGTGCGCTGCCCCCTCAGAGGCAACCCTTTCCGGTGCCTGAGACCACGGTACGAACCGATATCCATCAGGCGCTTGATATTTGCGTTCACCTCGGAACGTAACGCTCCCTCGGTTTTGAACTCATTTTCAATTTCCTTGCGAATCCTGGATACTTCATCCTCATCCCAATCATTGACCTTCTTGTCCTGATCAATTCCAAGGTTGTCCAGAATAATCCGGGAACGAGTTCTGCCAATTCCAAAGATGTAGGTGAGTCCAATGACTCCACGCTTGTTTTTAGGTAAATCTACTCCTGCTATTCGAGCCATACGTGTGATTCCCTGCTTTTACCCTTGTCGTTGTTTGTGACGCGGATTCTTTTTATTAATGACATATACACGACCCTTTCGGCGGACAATTTTGTCTCCGGGGCCTCTTTTTCGAACGGATGCTTTCGTTTTCATCTTCTTGCCTGTTTCTGAATTCCTGTGTAAAACCACCCCGGAAATGTAATAGCTGCCTGACCGGAATGTTCTCTAAACTATTTGTATCGATATGTGATTCTTCCTTTGCTTAAATCGTAAGGTGACATTTCCACCGTTACCTTGTCACCAGGCAAAATTTTGATATAGTACATTCGCATTTTGCCCGAAACATGCGCCAGTATCTCATGCCCGTTCTCCAACTCTACACGAAACTGAGCGTTTGGCAATGCTTCCAAAATGGTTCCTTCCTGCTTTATGGGCTCCTGTTTAGCCATGGGTCACAAGACTGTCAATTTGAATTCTGGTTATCTCCTCAATATAGGAAAAAGTACTCAAAATATCAGGTTCCCCATCCCGGACAACCACGTCGTGCTCGTAATGAGCCGAATTCTTGCCGTCAGCCGTTTTGATGGTCCAGCCATCTTCGAGAGTCTTTATTTGATGGCCGCCCTGGGTAATCATCGGTTCAATGGCAATGGTCGTTCCGCTTCTGAGCCTTTTTCCTTTTCCGGCTTTTCCATAATTGGGAATTGCCGGATCCTCATGAAGCCTTCTTCCAATGCCGTGTCCGACCAGCTCCCGAATGACACCATATCCGGCAGACTCACAATGCGACTGGATTGCCGCACCGATATCACCGGTTTTATTTCCATGCCGAGCCTGGTCAATTCCAAGATACAGTGACTCAATCGTTCGCTTCAGCAACTTCATTGTCTCTTCGTCATATTCTTCAACCACAAAGGTATATGCCGAATCACCTACAAAACCGTCTTTATGGATTCCGCAGTCGATTGATACGATATCACCTGCTTTCAACACCCTTTCCCCGGGTATGCCGTGCACCACTTCATCATTTACCGAGATGCACAGCGCTCCGGGAAACGGATTGCTTCTGGGACCGTATCCTTTGAATGCGGGGGTACCGCCCTTTTTACTGATATACTCTTCGGCTACCTCATTGAGTTTGGCGGTGCTCACGCCGTCTCTAACAAAACCGGCTACTTTAGCCAGAGTTCGTGAGACCAGCTGAGCGCTGACACGCATCTTCTCAATTTCATTTTCATTTTTGAGGTAGACCACAGAACGTTACCTTCTTCGGCCACGAATTCGGCCAGTTTTCATGAACCCGTCATAATGCCGCATCATCAAGTGGCTTTCAATTTGCTGAAGTGTATCCAGCGACACACTGACGATAATCAACAGACTTGTTCCTCCGTAAAACATCGCAAAGCCGGGAGTAACACCGAAATTGGCTGCAACTGCCGGTAATATCGCAACAATGGCGATGAAAATAGATCCCGGAAGCGTGATCCTCGAAAGGATATTGTCGATAAACTCGACGGTTTGCTTGCCGGGGCGAACACCGGGGATAAAGCCTCCCTGCTGCTTCATGGTATCCGCCATCTGTTTGGGGTTGATCACAATTGCGGTGTAGAAGAACGTAAAGAACACCACAATAATTGCAAAAATGATCGAATAGGCGACACCCGTGAAATCACTGGACCAGGCCGTGAGCATCTGAACCGTTTCATTACCCGGGAAAAACGTACCAACCGTGCTCGGAATAAACATGATGGACTGGGCAAAAATAATGGGCATAACACCGGCGGCGTTAACACGCAACGGCAGATACTGGGTCGTGCCTCCGTAGACTTTCCGCCCGACAACCCGCTTGGCATACTGAACCGGTATCCGGCGTTGACCCTGTGTCAGCAACACAACGGATGAAATCACAAGGACAAGTACTCCCAATTCAAAAAGGACAATGATGAGGTTATCCTTGGTTTGAATCTCATTGAGCAAACTGGTGGGCAGCGCGGCAATGATACCAATCATGATCAGCAGCGAAATCCCGTTTCCAATGCCGCGTTCCGTAATCCTCTCTCCCAGCCACATGACAAACACCGTTCCTGCTGTAAGCACGATCATACCGGTTATAATGAACGCGGTATTGCTCACCACAATGGCTTCCGGCGAAGTATTCATCAGGTTGATTGAAAAACCGATAGACTGAACTAGGGTGATTAAAACCGTCCCATAACGAGTAAGCTGATTGATTTTCCGTCTTCCCTCTTCTCCTTCCCTCTGGAGCTTTTGGAAATATGGGACTACAGCACCCATCAACTGGATGATAATGGCCGCCGTAATATATGGCATGATGCCAAGAGCGAACACCCCTGCACGGGCAAAAGCTCCACCTACAAAGAGGTCGAACAGGCCAAGCAGATCCGTAGCGGCGCCGGTGGTTGCGGTTAGTTCGGAAGCATCCACACCAGGCATGGTGATATACGTCCCCAGCCTGTAAATCAAAAGAATACCTACAACATATAGGATCCGCTTTCGCAGTTCTTCGATTTTAAAAATGTTCTGGAAATTTTGAATCAAACTCATTCGGATTCAGAAATCAATGATTTTCAATTTTAGTTACAGACCCGCCTGCCTTTTCAATTTTGTCGATGGCGGACTTGCTGAAGCCGTGAGCTTCAATGGTAATCTTGTCGCTCACTTCTCCCCGCCCGAGAACCTTCACTTTCTCGTTTTTTCTGATGATTCCCGCCTTCACGAGTTCTTCAATAGTGATCGCGTCACCCAGTTTGTTATTTTCACGGAACTCAGCTATCGCATCCAGATTCAAGGCGACATACTCCGTGCGGAACGGGTTTTTAAAACCAAATTTGGGAATACGGCGCTGAAGCGGCATCTGTCCGCCTTCAAAACCACGTTTCTTGGAATAACCGCTGCCCGACTTCTGGCCCTTATGACCTCGGCCCGACTGTTTACCGAGCCCGGATCCTTCACCACGACCTACGCGTTTGCGCGTCTTCTTATTCGGTTCCGGGGAGACAAGACTGTGTAATTTCATTTTCTTTTCGTTTTCAATGCATTCACATGGAGCGTTCTGACTGCACTCTTTCGAGCAACATCGGCAAAGTAAGACTCCCTGCTATATCTGATTTTCTGTTAACCCTCGAACACTTTCTTCAGTGAAACGCCCCTTCTCTGGGCGATTTCAATCGGATCCTGTAGCTTTTTCAATGCATCAAAAGTGCCTTTGACCACATTGTGGGGATTGGCCGAACCAAGCGACTTGGAAAGGATATTGAGAACCCCAGCACTTTCCACAACCGATCGGACCGCCTGACCGGCGATTACGCCTGTACCATCGGATGCAGGTCGAAGCAACACTTTGCCGGCACCGCATTTTCCAATAATCGGATGGGGTATGGACTTGGTTTTGGTGAGAGGGATGCGAATCAGATTCTTCTTGGCATTATCAATTCCTTTCTGAATGGCATCCGCCACTTCATTAGCCTTTCCAAGTCCGTGCCCGACAATACCTTCCTTGTTGCCGACCACCACAATAGCGTTGAAACTGAACCGGCGTCCACCTTTCACTACTTTGGCCACACGGTTGATGTGAACCAGCCGTTCTTCAAGGTTAAGCTCACTGGCTTTGATGTTATACTGTTTTCTTTTAATCTTTGGCATAGTTTCTATGGATTAAAACTGTAATCCTCCTTTACGAGCGCCTTCGGCTAATTTTTTGACAATTCCATGATACTTGTATCCACCTCGGTCAAAAACCACTTTGGTGATTCCCTTCTCTACGGCTAGCTTCCCGATGTGCTCTCCGATCAGTTCCGACATATCCATTTTGGGTTTGCCTTCCAGATCGGACTTCAAATCTTTTGCCAGGGTCGAGGAAGCAACAATGGTGACTCCCGCCTGATCGTCTATCAGCTGGGCGTACACATGTTTTGAACTCTTAAAAACAGCCAGTCGCGGCTTTTCCGCTGTACCGGATATTTTTGAGCGGACTCTCCTGCGAATCCTGGCTCTTTTCGCTGTCTTTACAAAATTACTCATTTCTATGCTCCTGAATTATTTACCGGCTGATTTTCCGGCTTTCTTACGTACATATTCTCCTACATACCGAACACCTTTCCCTTTATAGGGTTCAGGCGGACGTAGAGACCTGATTTTTGCAGCTACCTGGCCTACAAGTTCCTTGTCAATTCCGGAAACGATAATACGCGCATTCTTTGATGTCTTGGTATCGACTTCTATGTTTATTCCGTCCGGAGGCACAAAGAAAAAGGGATGAGAATAACCAAGAGACAACTCCAGCACATTACCGTTCAACATGGCGCGGTACCCAACTCCAATAACCTCAAGCTCTTTCTTGAATCCGTCCGTAACTCCTGTTATCAGGTTGGAGATGAGCACACGGTACAACCCGTGGAGGGATTTTACATTCTTATCCTCGGAACTGCGTGCCAGAATAATTTCTTCATCCGTTTTTTCCAGTTTCAATCGAGGATCAACCTGAAGCGAAAGCACGCCTTTCGTGCCCTTCACGGTGACCTTGTTTTGAGGATCAATGGAGAATTCAACTCCTTTGGCCAGAGGCACTGGCAAATTACCTATTCGAGACATAGTTACAATTTGTTTAATAGACGTAACACAGTATTTCACCACCAACCCCTAGTTTGCGGGCTTCTTTATCCGTCATAATTCCACGGGAAGTGGTGAGTATGGCAATTCCGAGACCATTGTGAACCCGGGGTATGGCATCTGCGGAACAGTATTTCCGTAGTCCAGGCTTGGATACACGGCGAAAATGTTTGATGACCGGCAGGCCATAGTGATCGTATTTCAAAAAAATACGTATGAGGCCCTGCAGATTATCATCGATATCCAGATAACGCTGAATAAAGCCTTTGTCCAGCAGGATCTGGGTAATCGCCCTTTTCATCTTCGATGCCGGTATATCGACACGTCGATGCCCCGCCTGCTGTGCATTGCGAATTCGCGTGAGGTAATCAGATATTGGATCAGTCATGATTGTTCTAAAAATTAATGTTTACCAGCTGGCTTTTTTAACACCAGGAATTTTTCCGCTGGATGCCAGTTCTCGGAACTTTATCCGCGAAACACCGAATGTACCGACATAACCACGGCTTCTGCCTGTCAATGAGCAGCGTTGCCGAATTCGGGTCGGGCTAGCATCTCTCGGGAGTTTTTGAAGCGCTTCAAAATCACCGGCTTCCTTCAGCTCCTTTCTCTTCTGAGCATACTTCTCAGCCGTTCTCTTGCGCTTTTCGTTGCGTGCAATCCAGGATTTCTTTGCCATAGTACGATTTAGTTATTGCGTTTTACAAAAGGCATTCCAAACTGCTTGAGCAGTTGATAGGCCTGCTCATCATTATCAGCAGTTGTTACAAAGGCGATATCCATACCGTGAATACGTTCCAGATTATCGGTATTGATTTCGGGAAACACTGAATGTTCCTTGATGCCCATCGTGTAGTTTCCGCGTCCGTCAAATCCTTTGTCGGATACACCCTGAAAGTCACGGGTACGGGGCAGTGCCAAATTGATCAACCTGTCCAGAAATTCGTACATGATTTTGCCACGCAGTGTCACCTTGCAGCCAATCGGCATGCCTTCGCGCAGTTTGAAATTGGAAATGGACTTTTTCGCTTTTGTGACTACAGGCTGTTGACCGGTGATCGCAGCAATGTTTTTTACAACATCATCCAGAACCTTTTTATCGGCAACCGCCTCACCTACGCCGACATTAACGACGATTTTGGTCAGTTTGGGAACAGCCATTCTGTTCTCAATCTTGAAATCATCCTTAATTTTGCCCAGAATGCTCTTTTTGTATTCGGTATATAATCTTGCTTCTGCCATAGTTGAGTTATTCTAATCTATTTGTCGAGCGTTTCACCACTTACTTTGGCTACACGAACCCAGCGCCCTTTTCCACTTTCAGAAACCCATGAACGTCCGATTCGGGTTGCTTCATCGCTCACCGGATCCACGGGAAGAACATTGGAAACATGTATGGGCAGTTCCTGCTTCATCCTGCCGCCTTGCGGATTTTCCTGGGTCGGCTTCTGATGCTTGGTGTGCATGTTGATGCCTTCCACCAGTACCCGGTCACGATCAGCAAAGAGTCGCAAAACCTTGCCTCGTTTTCCACGGTCATCACCCGAGATAACCTCAACGAGGTCGCCTTTCTTTATGTGAAACTTCTTTTGAGTATTTTTTTTACGCGGCATAATCCAGCTCTAATTAAAGTACTTCAGGTGCCAGAGAAATAATTCTCATGAAATTTTTGTCCCGCAGCTCACGGGCAATAGGCCCAAAGATCCGGGTACCTACCGGCTCCTGATCTTTATTGATGATAACGGCAGCATTTTCATCAAAGCGAATATAGCTCCCGTCCTTTCTGCGATACTCTTTTTTGGTCCGGACGAGAACAGCCCGGACGACCTCCCCTTTTTTTACAGTACCACCAGGGATAGCCGATTTGACGGAACAGATAACCAAATCACCAACACGGGCATATCTGCGCTTGGAATCACCAAGTACCTTGATGCACATCACTTTTTTAGCGCCGCTGTTGTCGGCTACAGTTAATATTGACTGTGTTTGAATCATGGCTTTAACTATCTAATCTTGCAAGAATGACTTGTTACTTGGCTTTTTCAAGGATTTCCACCAATCTCCAGCGCTTATGCTTGGATAATGGCCTGGTCTCCATAATTCGAACCAGATCACCCGGTTTGGCTTCGTTGTTTTCATCGTGTGCCAGATACTTCCGGGTTTTTGTGATGAACTTGCCGTAAATGGAATGCTTAATTTGACGTTCAATGGCAACCGTAATGGATTTATCCATCTTGTCACTTACCACACGTCCGGTTCGTTGTTTGCGTTGATTTCGCGCAGTTGTTTCTGTGCTCATTTTTTTTTGATTATCCTCTATGCTTTGACTTCAGCCTTTTCTGCCCGTTGTTTTTCCGTAATTACGGTGTGTAATCGAGCCAGCTCCTTGCGATGATTTTTGATTTTCGCAGGACTCTCAACCTGTCCGGCAACAGCTTTGTTGAAATAGAGTTTCTGAAGAGACTCCATCTCATCTTTTTTTCGAGCTTCCAGCTCAGCAATTGATAAATCTCTGAGTTCGTGTGCTTTCATAGGTCTGGTTCTTATTGTCCGTCATAGTTGCGACGAACCACAAATTTCGTTTTAATGGGCAGCTTGAACGATGCAAGCCGAAGCGCCTCCTGGGCCAATGCCTTCGGCACACCGGTGATTTCAAAAAGAATCCTTCCCGGTTCTACAACGGCAACAAAATGGTCAGGAGCTCCTTTTCCCTTACCCATACGTGTTTCAGCAGCCTGCTTTGTAATGGGTTTATCCGGAAAAATGCGTATCCAGGTCTGACCGTCCCGCTGAAGCCTTCTCGCAATTGCCACACGACATGCTTCAATTTGCCGGGATGTGATGAATTTGGGTTCCAGTGCTTTCAGCCCGAAATCACCAAATGCCAACTGGTGTCCGCGGCCGGCAACTTTTCGCATTCGCCCCCGCTGAACCTTCCTTCTTTTTACTCGCTTCGGTTCTAACATGATTGAAAATTATTTATCGTTTTATTCAGCTGATTTCCTGCGACGCTGACCTCCACGAGATCGTTTTGAACGACGCTTTTCCTGTTGTCCTTCAGATTCCGGAGTAGCTGTTACAGCCGATGGCGTCAAATCAACATCACCAATGATTTCACCTTTGAAAATCCAGACTTTTACACCAATACTTCCATAAATGGTCTGAGCTGTCGCCGTAGCGTAATCGATATCGGCACGGAATGTGTGCAGCGGCACCCTTCCTTCCTTGTACTGCTCGACACGTGCCATCTCGGCACCCCCAAGCCTGCCTCCGCATTTGATCTTGATCCCTTTGGCTCCCATTCGCATGGCTGAAGCCAGAGAGGTTTTCATCGCACGTCGGAACGAGATCCGTGACTCCAGCTGCTGAGCAATATTTTGCGCCACCAGGTTTGCATCCGTCTCGGGACGTTTAATTTCATTGATGTTTATCTGGACATCCTTGTTCGTGATCTTGCGGAGCTCTTCACGAAGAAGCTCAACCTGCTCACCGCCTTTACCGATGATAACACCCGGCCGGCTTGTCATAAGTGTGAGCAGAACACGCTTTGGAGTTCTCTCAATGATAACCCGGGACAATCCTCCGTTTCTCAGGCGTGCATGAAGATAATTTCTGAGCTGTTCATCTTCTTTAAGATTCTCCTGTACCTGTTCTTCGGAATACCAGTTGGAATCCCATCCGCGGATGATACCCAGTCTAAGACTTGTTGGATTTACTTTTTGTCCCAAAACTTATTCCTCGCTTGCTTGGTTTTCATCTTCAAGTTCTGCATCCTTCTTGCCTACCACAACGGTAACATGACTTGTACGCTTCCGAATCGGATGCGCACGGCCCATGGGCGCAGGCTGAATTCTCTTCAGTGTCGGCCCTTCATCGACATAGATTTCCCGGATCACCAAATCCTCGTTGTCAAGAGGCTCGTCTTCAAATCGATCACGGAGATTGGATGCTGCCGATCCGATAACCTTGGAGACATACTCCGCTCCTCTTTTATTTACGAACTTCAATTTGGTCATTGCAACGTCAACCTGTTCACCCCTTACCAGATCTACAACCAAACGGACCTTTCTGGGTGAAATACGGATATATCGTTGAACAGCCTTGGCTTCGAATGTGACTGTAGCTTCCATTATCTGTTATTTTTTTTCGCCTTTCTTTACCGGATGTCCTTTGAAAATCCTGGTGGGGGCAAACTCGCCGAGCTTGTGTCCAACCATATTTTCAGTTACATATACCGGAATAAACTGTTTGCCATTATGTACCGCGAATGTCAATCCGACAAATTCCGGAGAAATCATGGAACTGCGTGACCAGGTTTTGATGACCTTCTTGCTGTTGGTCTCATTGGCCTTGTCGACCTTTCGCTGCAGCTTGTAATGTATAAATGGACCCTTCTTAAGTGATCTAGGCATACCGAATTACTATTTTTGGTTTCTTCTGCGTACAATAAACTTGGAAGAGAGTTTCTTCTTCTTTCTGGTCTTGAACCCTTTGGCAATCTGACCCCAGGGGGATCTCGGGTGACCGCCAGATGATTTCCCTTCACCACCACCCATCGGGTGATCCACCGGATTCATCACCGTTCCACGAACAGTGGGGCGAATTCCTTTCCAGCGGTTTCGTCCGGCTTTACCCATCACTACGTTGAAGTGATCAGTGTTGCTAACCACACCTACCGTAGCCATGCATTTTCCGTTAATCATCCGGATTTCGCTTGACGGCATTTTCAATGTTACATATTTCTCCGTTTTCGCGATTACCTGAGCGCTTGCTCCGGCACTTCTGATCAGTTTCCCACCGTTTCCGGGCGAATATTCAACATTATGAACTGTTGTTCCCAGCGGCATATTCTCCAGCGGCATGGCATTACCGATTTCCGGCGCAACTGTGTTGCCGCTGATAATTTTGTCGCCAACTTTCAGCTTATCCGGCGCGATAACATATCGCTTTTCACCATCGGCATAGGCAACCAGTGCAATTCTGGCGGTACGATTGGGATCGTACTCGATCGTCTTGACAACCGCCGGGATATCAAATTTGTCGCGCTTGAAATCAATGATACGGTACCGCCTTTTATGGCCGCCGCCAATATGACGCGTGGTAATTTTACCACGATGATTTCTACCACCTGTACGATGAAGCTTGACAATCAGCGATTTCTCGGGTTTGTTGGTAGTAACATCCGAGAAGTCGGGTGCTATCCGATGCCTCGTACCGGGTGTTATTGGTTTAACTTTACGTATAGCCATGCTCTTTATATCTTATATTTCTGTAAAGAAATCTATTTCCTGACCTTCCTTAATCGAGATGATCGCTTTCTTGGTGGCCCTGGATCTTCCGGCAATAAATCCCCGCTTGGTGTGTCTTCCTTTTGGCTTGCCAGGATTTGTCATCGTGTTCACTTTTGTCACCGACACTTCCGGATAGAGGGTTTCTATTTCGGATTTGATCTCGCTTTTTGACGCGGTTTTGTCCACTTCAAAAGAATATTTGTTCTCTTTCTCCTGGATGCCGGTCAATTTTTCCGTGATCAATGGCTTGATTATCACACGCTTCATGCCTGCACCTCCTCAGCCTTTCGGTTAATACTTTCTTCAAGTTGCTTTACGGCACCTTCCTGAAGCAAAACGACATCAGAATGCATAATGTGATAGGTAGAAGGGTTGCTTCCTTCCATTACTGTGACTCCCGGCAGATTTCGACCGGATTTGTACACAGCCGGTTTGTTGCCGTCTGTGAGAAGCAAAACTTTCTTGCCGTCGATTTTTAAAGCGTTGATGATATCGTTGATTGACTTTGTTTTAGGAGTTTCAAAGTCAAAGTCCTCTACAACAACAATGGCATTTTCCTGCGCTTTGTAGGTCAATGATGATTTCCGCGCAAGACTTTTCATTTTCTTGGTAATGCCGACCTTGTAGTCACGGGGCTTGGGACCGAACGACGTTCCGCCGCCTTTGAGAAGGGGTGAGCGGATAGAGCCCCGGCGTGCCATGCCGGTACCTTTCTGCCGGTATGCCTTGCGGCCGCCGCCTCTTACCTCGGAGCGTCCTTTTGTACTTGCCGTGCCCCTGCGCTGATTGGCAAGATAGGAACGGACATCTTCGAACATGACAAACTTGTTCGGCTCTGTACCAAAGATCGCATCATCCAGCTGAACCTCGCGTCCACTTTCAGATCCGTCCGTTTTTAAAACTTTGATTTTCATCTGTTTGATTTTTCAGATTGATAATATCAGATGGAACATCCTTCACCCTGAATAGGGGAGGGAGTATTCAGGTGTAACATCACACTTTTTCACCCGCCGGGCAGATGTTGTAATCATCTTATCAATTATGATACTTCATGGTTATAAACTTCAACGAGCCGGTTTTTGGGTCCGGGAATAGCGCCTTTGATCAGAATCAAATTTGAGTCGGGCACTATTTTCAGTACGGGCAGCCTTTTGATTTTCACACGGCTGTTACCGGTCCGGCCGGCCATCTTAATCCCTTTGAACACCTTGGACGGATCCGATGCCTGTCCGATTGATCCAGGAGCGCGTTCCCGGTTGTGCTGACCGTGTGTGCGGCCACCGACTCCGGAGAAACCGTGACGTTTAACCACACCCTGAAAACCTTTTCCCTTTGAGATACCCACAACATCCACATAGGTATTTTCACGGAAAACATCTTCGACTTTGAGTACATCCCCGACCTTGGCACCCTCAGGCACAAAGTCGCGCATTTCACGTACATAGCGTTTCGGAGACGTATTTGCCTTGGCAAAATGACCACGCAATGCCTTGCTCACCAGCTTTTCACGCTTGTCAACCGTGGCTATCTGAGTGGCATCGTATCCGTCAACTTCCATCGATTTGATCTGTGTGATCACACACGGTTCGATTTCCACAACCGTCACGGGTACATTATTTCCGGCATCATCAAAAATGCTGGTCATCCCGACTTTTTTTCCAATTAATCCAGTCATCGCAATTAGGAACTGATATCCTTATTAAACTTTGATTTCCACATCAACGCCGGAAGGTAACTCCAGCTTCATCAGCGCGTCCACGGTTTGAGAACCGGTGGAGAGAATATCGATCAGACGCTTGTGGGATCGAGATTCAAACTGCTCACGTGATTTTTTATTGACGTGTGGTGAACGATTTACTGTAAAGATCTTCTTGGCCGTCGGAAGTGGAATTGGTCCAGAAACGACAGCACCGGTAGATTTTACAGTTTTAATGATTTTTTCAGCTGATTTGTCGATCAGGTTGTGATCGTAGGATTTCAGCTTTATTCGAATTTTTTGTTGGGTAGCCACTTACGTATCGGGTT
>JARULB010000015.1 GCA_029688905.1 Balneolales bacterium ANBcel1
GGGGGGGGGAGTGCCGGTGTGCCCCGGTCAGGGTGTGGCGGGAGGGGTGAGTCGTTATGTTGCCGGGCCAGGGTGTGGCGGGCAAAAAAAAAGCGGGCGGCTGAAGCACAGCGGCCCGCTAAAGGGGGGGGGGATAAAAAAAAGATGAGGCGACGACCTACTCTCCCGCTTTTGGCAGTACCATCGGCGCTCTGGAGCTTAACGGCCGTGTTCGGAATGGGAACGGGTGTGACCTCCAGGCTATAATCACCTCATCAATCTGTTGTTGACTAATAAAAAGACGATTGGGTAAGAAAGCTGCCGTGGCGCCGGCCACGGCCTGTGCAGAACAAAAAACAAAAGCCGTAAGAGCGATTAGTACGGTTTGGCTGAACATGTTACCATGCGTACACCGACCGCCTATCAACCAGGTCGTCTTCCTGGGCTCTTGGGGGAATACTTATCTTGGAGTGGGCTTCGCGCTTAGATGCTTTCAGCGGCTTATCCCGTCCGAACATAGCTACCCTGCGATGCATGCGACCACACAACAGGTACACCAGCGGTTCGTCCACCCCGGTCCTCTCGTACTAGAGGCAGATCTCCTCAGTATTCCAACGCCCACAGTAGATAGGGACCGAACTGTCTCACGACGTTCTGAACCCAGCTCGCGTACCGCTTTAAATGGCGAACAGCCATACCCTTGGGACCTTCTCCAGCCCCAGGATGCGATGAGCCGACATCGAGGTGCCAAACCTCCCCGTCGATATGAACTCTTGGGGGAGATCAGCCTGTTATCCCCGGAGTACCTTTTATCCTTTGAGCGACGGCCCTTCCATAAGGAACCGCCGGATCACTAAGCCCAGCTTTCGCTGCTGCTCGACGTGTATGTCTTGCAGTCAAGCTCCCTTGTGCCTTTACACTCGCGGCACGATTGCCAACCGTGCTGAGGGAACCTTTGGGAGCCTCCGTTACTCTTTAGGAGGCGACCGCCCCAGTCAAACTACCCACCATGCACTGTGCCCTGTGGTCACAGGGTTAGAACCCAGATCAGTCAAGGGTGGTATTTCAAGGGTGGCTCCACATCGACTGGCGCCGACGCTTCGCTGCCTCCCACCTATCCTGCACATGACTGGTCCGAATCCAATGCAAAGCTATAGTAAAGGTTCACGGGGTCTTTCCGTCCCACTGCGGGTACTCGGCGTCATCACCGAGACCACAATTTCACCGAGCTCATGGCCGAGACAGTGCCCAAATCGTTACACCATTCGTGCAGGTCGGAACTTACCCGACAAGGAATTTCGCTACCTTAGGACCGTTATAGTTACGGCCGCCGTTTACCGGGGCTTCAGTCAAGAGCTTCGCCGAAGCTAACTCCCTTCCTTAACCTTCCGGCACCGGGCAGGTGTCAGTCCCTATACATCCACTTTCGTGTTAGCAGAGACATGTGTTTTTGGTAAACAGTCGTTTGGGCCTTTTCACTGCGCCCTGCATCGCTGCAGGGGATCCTTCTCCCGAAGTTACGGATCCAATTTGCCGAGTTCCTTGGCCATGAATTACTCGAGCACCTTAGGATTCTCTCCTCACCCACCTGTGTCGGTTTACGGTACGGGCCGCAACAACAAACTACGACGCTTTTCTTGGCAGCATGATTAGCCTGACTATCCGTTCGGCCGAAGCCTCCCGGTACTGTCGACGCTCAGCCTGGTGGCCGGCGGATTTGCCTGCCGGCCGGCCTAACGCCTTCAACGTGGTATTTCGTCTCCACGCGCAGGGGTCACTTCTGCGTCACGCCTTAGCCACGCGTTGTCGCGGGTACGGGAATATTTAACCCGTTTGCCATCGGCCTGCTCTGGACCCGCCAGAGGTGCCTTAGGACCCGACTAACCCTGATCCGATTAGCGTTGATCAGGAACCCTTGGGTTTTCGGTGGACAGGTTTCTCACCCGTCTTATCGTTACTCATGCCTACAGTTTCTCTTCCCGCTGCTCCACCGCCCGTCTCCAGGCGACTTCTACGCCGCGGCAATGCTCCCCTACCCCTTGCAGGTAAACCTGCAAAGACACAGCTTCGGCAACCGACTTGATGCCCGGACATTTTCGACGCCGGGTCGCTCGACCAGTGAGCTATTACGCACTCTTTAAATGAATGGCTGCTTCTAAGCCAACATCCTGGTTGTCTGAGCAACCCAACCTTCTTTGGTCAACTTAGCCGGTATTTGGGGGCCTTAGCTGGTGTTCTGGGTTGTTTCCCTTTTGCGGCAGGACGTTATCACCCTGCCACTGACTGCCGGACTTCTCACTACGGTATTCGGAGTTTGTCAAGGTTTGGTAGGCGGTGAAGCCCCCTAGCCTAATCAGTGCTCTACCTCCGTAGCTCAGCATCCGACGCTATACCTAAATATATTTCGGGGAGAACGAGCTATCTCCAAGTTCGATTGGCTTTTCACCCCTATCCACAGCTCATCCGATGGCTTTTCAACGCCAGGCGGTTCGGACCTCCACCGGGTGTTACCCCAGCTTCATCCTGGCCATGGATAGATCACTTGGTTTCGCGTCTGCCCCGCCGTACTGCGCGCCCTTTCAGACTCGCTTTCGCTCCGGGTCCACCCCAAAGGGGCTTAACCTCGCACGACAGGTGCAACTCGTAGGCTCATTATGCAAAAGGCACGCCGTCACACATCCAATCACGAATGACTGAATATGCTCCGACCGCTTGTAGGCACACGGTTTCAGGTACTTTTAACTCGCCGTCTCGGCGTTCTTTTCACCTTTCCCTCACGGTACTTGTTCACTATCGGTCACCGAGTAGTATTTAGCCTTGCCGGATGGTGCCGGCGGATTCAGGCAGGGTTTCTCCGGCCCCGCCCTACTCAGGATACCACTACCAACGCCTATGCTTACGCCTACAGGGCTTTCACCTTCTGCGGCCGGCCGTTCCAGGGCCGTTCGACTTTACATATGCGCCAGATCACGTGGTCCTACAACCCCGAAGGCCATTGGCCTCCGGTTTGGGCTACTCCCCGTTCGCTCGCCACTACTTGGGGAATCACTATTGTTTTCTTTTCCTGCCCCTACTTAGATGTTTCAGTTCGGAGCGTTCGCCCCCGGTCAGAAGACCGGGTCATGGGGTTGTCCCATTCGGAAATCCGCGGATCACAGCTTCTTTGCAGCTCCCCGCGGCTTATCGCAGCTTTGCACGTCCTTCTTCGCCTCTCGGTGCCAAGGCATCCACCATGTGCCCTTTGGTGCTTTTGTCTTTTGGCCTGCACATGCACGTGTGCAGCGCCCGGGACCGGCCTGACGGCCAGTACCCTCTGGTTTTGTTTCTTTCTTACCCAATACGTCAAAGAACCCGCCGGCTTAACGACCGGCACTACTACTATACTGTAAATCCTTTTCTACTCGTGGAGCTAGCCGGAATCGAACCGGCGACCTCCTGCTTGCAAGGCAGGCGCTCTAGCCAGCTGAGCTATAGCCCCTTAGGTGGTGGGCTTGGGAGGAGTTGAACCTCCGACCTCACGCTTATCAGGCGTGCGCTCTAACCACCTGAGCTACAAGCCCAGCGCCCCTGCCTCTGCCGAGGAAAAAACAAGAAAATCGCACAGCGAAAATGACCCGACGGTAACTCGGCTCTCCTTAGTAAGGAGGTGATCCAGCCGCACCTTCCGGTACGGCTACCTTGTTACGACTTAGCGCCAGTTGCGAGTCTTACCCTGGATACCTGCCTCCCGAAGGTTAGCACGGCATCGTCAGGTACTACCCACTTCCATCGCTTGACGGGCGGTGTGTACAAGGCCCGGGAACGTATTCACCGCGTCATTGCTGATACGCGATTACTAGCGATTCCAACTTCACGGAGTCGAGTTGCAGACTCCGATTCGAACTGGGATCGGCTTTACGGATTAGCCACTGCTCGCGCAGCAGCTGCCCTCTGTACCGACCATTGTAGCACGTGTGCAGCCCCGGACGTAAGGGCCATGATGACTTGACGTCGTCCCCACCTTCCTCACTACTTGCGTAGGCAGTCTGGCTAGAGTCCCCGACATTACTCGTTGGTAACTAACCACAGGGGTTGCGCTCGTTGCGGGACTTAACCCAACACCTCACGGCACGAGCTGACGACAGCCATGCAGCACCTTCCACCCCGTCCCGAAGGAACCTCCCTTTTCGGGGAGTAGCAGGGCAGATTTAGCCCGGGTAAGGTTCTTCGCGTTGCATCGAATTAAGCCACATGCTCCACCGCTTGTGCGGGCCCCCGTCAATTCCTTTGAGTTTCATTCTTGCGAACGTACTCCCCAGGTGGTATGCTTAATGCGTTAGCTGCAGCACTGATCACGGCCGAACCGTGACCAACACCTAGCATACATCGTTTACAGCGTGGACTACCAGGGTATCTAATCCTGTTCGCTCCCCACGCTCTCGTGCCTCAGCGTCAGTTGTGACCCAGCAGGCCGCCTTCGCCACTGGTGTTCTTCGTAATATCTATGCATTTCACCGCTACACTACGAATTCCACCTGCCTCTGTCACACTCAAGAATCCCAGTTTCCATGGCACGTTTACCGTTGAGCGGTAAGATTTCACCACAGACTTAAGACTCCGCCTACGCACCCTTTACACCCAATGATTCCGGACAACGCTTGCACCCTCCGTATTACCGCGGCTGCTGGCACGGAGTTAGCCGGTGCTTATTCAACGGGTACCGTCAAACCCGGACGAATCCAGGCCATTCTTCCCCGACAAAAGCCGTTTACGATTCAAAGAACCTTCTTCCGGCACGCGGCGTGGCTGCGTCAGGCTTTCGCCCATTGCGCAATATTCCTCACTGCTGCCTCCCGTAGGAGTCTGGCCCGTGTCTCAGTGCCAGTGTGGGGGATCATCCTCTCAGAACCCCTAAGCATCATCGTCTTGGTAGGCCATTACCCCACCAACTAACTAATGCTGCGCAAACTCATCTGCAGACGCCCCGAAGAGCTTTAACAACTGTGGCCATGCGGCCCCGCTGCATTATGCGGTATTAGCCCCGGTTTCCCGGGGTTATCCCCCATCTGCAGGCAGATTGTTTACGTGTTACGCACCCGTACGCCAGTCTCATCATGAAGCAAGCTTCATGAATCCCCTTCGACTTGCATGTGTTAGGCCCGCCGCCAGCGTTCGTCCTGAGCCAGGATCAAACTCTCCGTTGTAATCTTGCTTCTATTACATACCTGTGAGCCTGTCTCCCGACCGGTCATTTTTTTGCCTTGATCCCAAATCGTGACCCGAAGATCACGACCCGGGGGCTCGCTATGCGATTTTCTTGTCTTTTCAATCGGTCAAAGAACAGCACCACCCCAACTTCGGGGCAGACTCCAAATATACACTATTATCAGATCCTTTGTCAAACTTTATTTTTGCAAATATCGCCGACCTAAAATCCCCCGGACTCAGCCGGAACTCAAAATATACCAACTCACCATTCCCTTTGTCAATCCATTTTTAAAAGATTTTTTCAGGGC
>JARULB010000016.1 GCA_029688905.1 Balneolales bacterium ANBcel1
TAGATATATCAACACGTACTTGAACCATTTTATCTGCTGAAGAAAGCAGCACATAATTCCTGAAGTCTTGTACATCCTTGCTATAAGTGTGCACTGACCTTTGATTGGAATTCGTAGTTAATACAGGAAAACTTTTTGAATACAGGGATTTATGAAAAAGTTTGGAAATCTGTTTCCAATTATCTTCTATTAACTCTGCTAACTCAATAAAATGTAATGGATTGGGCATTTTCAATACACGTCTTGATATTTTGCCCTTTGAAATAGAAAAATTAGCGCAACTGGATGAAGAGTAGTTATCAATAAATTTTTGTTTTCTTTCTTTAAAAGCAGCTTTATTCTCCTCTGGCCTTCTGGTCAAATGATCATCTCGAATCTCTTTCCATCTATTTCTTACCTTATCAAGAGAATCAGCTAATGAAGTTGTTTGAAATGGTGGGGGAAGTTCTTTGGGAAAATACCCTCTCCTAACCAAACACGGTCTCTCCTGCTTTTTTGTTTCATTTTCCATAATTCTCCCTCAAATACGTAATCTCACATCCCTTGCAAAGCCGCACCTCCTGATAGTGCTCGGCTATATCGTGCCAACCACCTGTTTTCTGGTATATATCCATACCACGCCCGAGAATGATCTTCCACCCGTTGTCAATCTCAATTGACCGGTCATGCAGGTTCTCATCAAACTCATAGGTAAAGAATATCCCTGTGGGTTCCAGTGACTCCTGCATCTCTGAGAATTTGTCCTTGGCGCCTTCCAGGTAATCTTCGTTGTTATAAGTTCTTAGGTGGATGACCACCTCTTCATCCGGCTGTTTTGTCTCTGCCACCAGTCTGGCAAACTCCATGAAGTTCCTGAGCTGATACGGTAATCGAATATAGGGGTCAGTAACCGTGATCCTGGATGCTCCTTGCAGATAGGGACCAAATAGTTTTTTATAGCTGACACCGGTTTGATTTTCACGTATGACTTTTTGTCCGGCGACCGGCTTATCCTCAATTGCCGTTTTTTTCGCAGGATCCACAGGCGCAGTCTGCGTAACCGTACCACCGCTTTCTCCGGAATCAGTCGCTGGTTTCGTGCCTTCTCCTGTAGCCTCATCAGAAGTCAAGAGCGATGGCTCATCACCTTTGCCGTCGGACTCAATAGCATCAAATAATCCTCCTGGCGGGATATCCAGCTTGTAATCACCGTTTTCAATGACTTCCAGAGTTTCAATCCGGAACTTTTTACCTGCCTTGCTTTTATACTCAAACTTCACCACCTCGTCATTGAATGTCTCATCCATTTTCCGCAACTGATCCTTCACCCTTTTGCGGCACTCAATGGCAAAATCAAGCAACTCCCTGGCATCATCTTCATCAAACTCACCATGGGGGAAAATCACCTTTACCAGGCCTGAGAAGGTCTTCTCGATTGATACCCTGTCCCGGGTCGTGATGCTATCCGAGAGGTCAAAATACTTCCTGTAGGATTGCATAAAATCTTCCTTTCGCAAGTCCTTCAGGATCTCAGACACATAATCAACCACAAACCCGTAATCAGTGGTAAACATCTCATTGCGCAACTTCTGGACCTCCCAGCCCGGAAGGTAGCAGTGAACACGATCTAAAAAAGCGGAATCGTAGTAATCCTTTGGTAACGCATCAAAAAGATCCGAATGCTTCAGCATGTAGGGCACGGAGTGGTCGGTGTTGCCAACATAGGCCATGGACGCCTCGGCCTGGTACACATGCGTCCCACGAGAAAAGGATTTGTTAGCCATGTAATTCTTGAGGATATCAACCAGTGCCTGATCCACTTTCTTGCTTTTACCGGCAAATTCATCATAAGCAACCACGTCCCAATACCCTACCAGTCCGATGTCTCCGGTGCTGTTGTTGACAAACAGTTTGGCCTTGGAAACCTCACCCCCGGAAATCAGGATGCCATGCGGTGACAGTTCGGAATACAGATGGCTTTTCCCGGTTCCTTTTGGACCCAGTTCGATCAGGTTGTAATTCTTTTCGGCAAACGGAACCAGTCGGGTCAACTGCAACAGTTTTGACCGGTTGGAAAACACCTCCGGATTCAGGCCAATGGATTGCATCAGCAGATCCATCCACTCGTCTTTCGTAAAATTCTTGCGGATCTCCTTGTACTCATCCACATCCACACCCGATATCTGAATGGGTTTAAGCTGCTCGATTACCCAGGGAAGGGTATCCCGCTCGTCACTTACCTGGTACCCCAGTGTGATAATACACCAGACGCCCTCTGACAATAATTTTGGATGTTTCTTGATGAACCGGTCCCCGATGGGCACTTTTTTTAGTCCAAGGTTATCAAATGATGTTTCGTAGATATCTTTCTTGTCATTCAGGCGAACCGATACTTTGTCGATGATCCGGTGTGAACCTTTTTCACGGACGGTTGACTTGATGGTCTGCGCCTCATCCCGGTGCACGAAATGCTTTGCGATGATATCCTTGACGGTTTCAACGCCCTGCTTAATGGTCTCTTCATCATCGGTAGCGCAATACTGACCAAGCAAGTATTCCAATACGTAAGCCGGAATGCTCGCATTACCCTTTATCAAATTCGTCAGGTCCTTGCGCACCACCTTCCCCGCAAATTGCTCATTAACCTTTACATCAAGCTCTTTCATGACATGGCCTTTCTTTTAATAATCATCAAAATCCCGGGTAAAGGAAATATTTATCGTAAAGGGATATTTCCGATAGGGAACCCAGCTGTTTGTCCCCTCGACCTGTTCCTCCATCTCCAGGTAAATGGTTTGATTCTTGTACTCGGTGCTTGCCTTGGAGGAAAGCTGAAACCGATGCTCAAATTCGCGATCTGCTGCATTTTTTGAATCAGAGTTGAAAGTCCAGGTCCACACATCGCTCAGGAGCATTCCATCTTTGGCCTTGAACTGTGCCTTGATCGAACGGCCGGCAACCGTCTCGGAAACCGGTGACTGCTGATAGAAGCGCACCCGGTGCAGGTTGGTGCTTATCAGATTGTTGTGCTTGTTAAGGACATCCACATCCACTTTTTCAACGGTATCTTCCCGGAGTTTTTTAATCCGTACGACCGGGACGGTAATTTCTTGCAGCGTTGCCCCGCCGTGGACATATCGGGATCCGGATCCTTGTCGCCGCAGGCGATTGATGCTCTTGGGGATAAGAATTTGGACATCTCCTTCAATCCCGAAATCCTGAGCCGACCACGAACTCACATTGGCTTTATGACGCAGATTCCGCCCCAAGACGAACCTTCTATTGCTTTTGATGATATCCCCTTCAATCTGAGCATCGGCAAAATCACTTTCATCCAGCGGCTCATTCTGGTATACAAATCCGTGATCCGCCGTTACAAGTATGTGGTAAACACCCAGGTTGGATATCTTCTTGACCAGCTTGACAAGGAATTCGATTTCATCCCGTGCCGCTTCGATTACCAAGTTTTCACTTGCGGTATCATCCCCTGTGCTGTCAATTCGGTCGTGATAGACATAGATCAATTCGTGGCTGGAAACCAAAGACCTGGCCTCTTCACTTTTGGTGTTCAGTTTCATCAGCTGTTCCGCTGAAACGGCGGTGGCATTGACACCGGAATGTTCAGCTAAAACCTTACTCCTGCGCTGAAGTCCGACAGTACTCAAACCATCAGCCAGGACATCGTCACTCTTGCCAAAGGCAAGCTTTTGGTGGGGCAACAGGGAGGCCATCCCAAGTTGTGTATAGGATGGCAGAGCGGTGATCCTGAAATCAAGGGAGCTGTCGAACCGGTTCTCCTTCTGCATGATCTGATGCAGTGATTCCCCGCACTCATAGCGTAGTGCATCCGAAATGATCACGAATACACGAATTTTCTTAGACAGGTATGGTTGCACCTCTTCCCGATAGAATGAGGTCAATTTCCTGGTACCATGGCTCCATTTACCTGAATCATCCATGGCTCGCTGCCAGGAATCACTCAAGTTTAACAACCATGTATTGCTGTACGCTTTGTTTATCAGGACATAGAGTGGATTGAGCACACTGTTCTGACCGGTTGCCCGGTACCACTCTATGAAGCGACGGTAATATTGGTCGATCCGGAACCATTCTCCGGTGTAGCGGCGTATTCCGTCTGCGAAGTCCGTTATTTCGATCTTTTCCTGACTCCGGATGGCCTCAAGCAAGTGATGTCCGGCATTAAGGGCTTCATAAAACGGACGATAGAGGTCATACCAGTAAGTAAACTCCCGGGTCTTGATGGCTGATTCAAGTCTCTTTGAATCCAGACTTTCATCGACCATTCCTCGTACCAGTTCGTGGATGATTCTACGATCGATCAGATCAAATACATCATCATGGAGGATCTCGTCCAGGGCGACCGAGTTAAGTACTGATTCAATGTTCAGATCTTTTTGGATTCGGCTGGACAGGGTTCGGAAGGCTTCCTGAAACGAAAGCGTGTCTTTCCATGCAGAGAGCATTACGCGGGTTTCGGCATTCAATGATGATTGGTCTGCCAATGGTTTGAAATTCATTCGAAATGCATCCAGCAGGAACCCATAGATTCCCGGATCCTTCTGTTCATAGCCATAGTGACGGCCAACCTCATCCCAGAACAGTTCCCACAATCCATAGCGCTTTAGTTCCACTTCCAGAGATGAATTGCTTTTATTGGCAAATGCCTCTGCAAATTTTCGCAGAAGTGAATCCGGTAACGTTGTATCAGCCCGCAACACCACCTGCATGATTTTCATGGACAGCAGCCGGTCCCCATCCGCTTCATTGGCAATTTCCTTGAATTTCAAAAGACGTTCCCGGCTCTGGAAAAACGCAAGGTGCTGGGTAATCCAATTCTTGTAGTGATATCCCAGGTCCAGCTCCTGCAAAAATAGCGATGCTTGATCCGTGTAGTAGACATGATAGGTCAGTTCCAGGTCCAGGAGCCAGTTCTCTTCATCAGGGGGTTTCGCCCTGGGGATGTAAAGCACAAACTTTTCATCAGGTTGCTCAAGCAGGACACGAACCTTTACTGCGAGTTCATCACGGTCAAGTGTTACCTTATTGATTCCCTCAATATTCAGATTCTCAAACTCATCCGTAAAAGCCCGTTCCTGATCGTACCAAATTAGGACCCGGTGCTTTTGAAGCAGTTTTTGTATGGATTCGGAAATTTTTGCCATGCCAAATATTTATAGTCACATCAGGTTTTATTATAGAACAAATTTCCCTGATTAAAGTCGTCTTTGTACAATTCCTGCCACTTAAGGTGTCTCTGAGAAAATTCTTCGATACTTTTTAACCTGTTTACTGCTCTGCTCATCCTTAGCAAAGTTTCAATACCAGAAGTATCATTAGAGGGCATTCCAAGATCAACGCCCTCCAGGTAATAAGCATGATCTTTA
>JARULB010000017.1 GCA_029688905.1 Balneolales bacterium ANBcel1
TTTGGCATTTCTGCGGCGTGGCAATCAACTTTAAAGTTGAGCAAAAATCGCTTGCACGTCCGCAGGAAATGCTTGTTATACCGCGGTTTAGTTTAGTAATTCAGGATGTTTTTTCAAATAAACCCAAGCCCAGGGTTGTATGTTGTAAGCAAAATATGCATCGGCTGTACCCAGACTTGAAGATCGAAATAAAATATTTTTTGCAACCAACCCCCCAGCTATTCCATCCATAGAACCTAACTGCAATGATTGTGTGTCTTGATCGAAATATTTTTTTAAAACTTTTTTCTCTGTAGAAGAAAGTGTTTTTAGTTGTTTAGAGTAAACTAATGTGTATCGCCAATCATTGATACTTCCCTGTATTGGTTCGAATAGAAAGGCTAAACCATTGGTTAGTAGTAAAATGCCAGAAACTAAAAAAACTCCTCCAATCCATCCTCTATAAGAATCGACAATTGATTTTAATCCAAGTTCATTAAGCCATGTTTCAGGAGAAAAAATCAAAACGCCAGATACCAGCAATATTGAAAACAAATATCGTGGCTTAAGCTTTAACCATTCTTTAATTGTTGATAACGAAATATCAGACATATCTAAGCTGCTTTTTCAGAAGGTATAGTGGTTATACTGTATGTTCAATGGTATTTCTATTTAATATTAAATCAGTCCCCAAATAATTCCTTTTTTAACTCTATCCATGCTTTTTCAGGTGCTAAAGGAGTTGGCGAACCTTTAGAAATTGGCTTGTTAACTTCTATAAATCCATGTTTACAATCTTCTTCATCAAACTCGAGTTTGCTAATTAATTTTTTCATCCTCTTAATCACACCTGGAGCTAAAAATCCACTCTTTGGCGTGAAGTATGGATATTTATCCAAATCAACAGATTGCATACCACTTCTGTTGTTTGGACCATTTATATCCAGATAGCATACATGATAATACAATCTTAATGCCAGCTCATGGCTTTTTCTTTTCTCTAAATTCTTAGCCATATTTAATCTGTAATTTCTAGCAAAACCCCAATCACCTGAAAACTCAGCCTCAACAGCTTGATCATTTAGCACACGAAATTCTACATCATAATCAGCAGGTTCTTTACCAAATCTTTCACGCATTCCATCACGAATTCGTTTTTCCCTCGCCTTTTCTTTTAAATAAATATCATGACTACCATTTTTAATCGCCCATTCTTCTTCAATAATATCCAACTGATCTTCTCTTACAATTATATCAACTTCATCATAAGGTCTAGTTCTCTTATAAATATAATTCTCACATTTAAGACATTTAGTTTTTCTTTTAGGCATCTTTTCCAATTTCTCTTCACAGTATGGACAGATCGCATTGGTGTTGCCTACATGTTTACTAAAAGACGAGCCATAATCAGTTTTCTTTACCGTTGTCTCAGAACTACCAAATAGATTTTTAAAGAAATTGGTCAAACTCATGATTTGAGATTATGTTTTAAAGCGGTATAACGGCCCGCAAATAAGCGGCGCGGCTAAGTCTATGAATATTAGCATCTAAAAGTAATCGCGACCGCTTGATTTGCTTTGTTAGGCAACATTATGATGATTTCATAGTGCTGATTAAAAAATGTAACGTTCCTTTCATTTTTATCAACATCCCTTTTAACTGTTGCTCGGTATAATGACTCTTCACCGAATGTGTAATTCCTTGAAATAAATCGATAAATGATAAAACTGACTTGACATCAGCAAGAAGAAAATCTTGGAACATTTTATTGTTATAATTCCGAGATATGTAAAGTATTTTTGCCTTTCTGGTTGGCCTATCATTATGAAAATGGTTTGGATCATCAGTCCAATTAGATACTTGATTGTTTGGCGCGAGTTGGTGAAGGACATGTGTGAAAAGTTCTCTTAATGATGTACCAAAGTGACGCACTTTATCTGGATTAGAAGAATTTATAGTTTTTTCAGCACCTTCTAACATATCAACAAGTCCTTCATTTAAATCAAACAGCATTTTTTTCAATTCATCGTCTTCTTGCTCTTCTTTTTGTTCGAGATATACATTTTTCTCTTCGTAGTGAGGTAGATGAAATTTGTCAGATATTGCTAAATCATCTAACAGTGAACCGGATCTTAGTAATTGACCAGAGCTAATATTTAACAGATCATTATTGATATGAAAACCTGAAGAAATTTCATTTTCTAAAGCAATCATTGAACCAAATTTTGAAAAAGAATTTGAGAAATCTGTTATTACTTCTGTAGCATTTAATGAAAAATTTGATTCAATGCATTTACCAATTATGTCGAGGTTTAAATAAGTGGACTCTGACAATAAAGCGCTTGAAGCTAAGTGATTAGTTGATATTTCCAAGTTCGGAAATATAGCAGATCCTTTAACTTCATCAATTGAAAGATCAAGTTTTAAGGGGTCAAACTTTTCACTCCAAGATCTATCAACCGCAAATATTTCGTTAACAGAATTTGATATTTTTAAAGGATCGTTTACAAGACTAGATATTCCTTCATTTACATTTATTATTGATTGAGCATCAAAAACTTCTGATTTAATGGCATCTAAACCAAGCGAAGGATTGAGTATATCTGTATCAATTTTCAAAGCGTCGGTTTGAAATAAATTTTTCGAGTCATTTAATATATCATTTGCCAAATTTATTTCTGGGGATATTTGAAATGCATTAATCTTTCCATCATAAGCAGTTAAATCGAATACATTGTTCTTGATCTTTTCAAAAGAGTTTTGAAGACCTTCGACATTCAAGTCTACTTCGATACTATGTCTTTTATTTTCTTTTCCGCGATTCATATCAAGAATTGGATTTAATGTTGCC
>JARULB010000018.1 GCA_029688905.1 Balneolales bacterium ANBcel1
AAGCCGGTGATTTCACCGAAACAAGACAAATGACGCTGGTTAAATAGTCTTTTTAAACTCCTGAGCATTCAGGCACTATTTCCTGACTGGAAATAGTGCCTGTTATTCCTGTCGTATTAATCAAGATCTTATTATTTAAACATTTCTTAATCTTGAATACTCATGCATAAATCCTTTCTTGCATGACCCTTTTAGTTGTAAGATACTACACGCCAGGCTTTTAATTCACTTTTGAAATATTGGATGCTGGACCGCTGTAACAAATTAAAGATGTAACGCTCTTGTATACAAGGGTAAGTGTTGATTGTGATCTTTTAAAAAAGGGTTTTGTAAAAGGACGTCCTCCTTTAGATTGAAATACCATTTTTAATCACAAAATAAACGGAGGACGTCCTATGATCTACGTTGGAATTGATATGCATGCCAAAAATATGACCATTGCCGCAATAAAAGACAATGGCGAATTGCTCCCTTCGCAAAAGATTACCTGCCATGAAATGGCTCTGGAGCGTTTCTTTGACGAAATTGGGAAGCCGGTCCAGGCCGTTGTAGAAGCCACAGCCAACTTGTACTGGATCAGCGACTGGTGCCATGCCACAGGCAAAGTACCAACATGCTCTTGACTCATTTGAAAAAGCTCAAAGCCATATGCTATGCCAAAGTAAAGAACTAAGTCGTCGATGCCCGCACACTGGCCGAATTGTTGCTTGCTGGGTTGAACTTGGAAGTATGGCAGGTGGAGAATTATCAGCGCGATCTTCGTGAGACGATCCGCGGCCAGCTTTAGTTAATTGAATGTCGCACAGTCACTAAAAAACAAATATTTGGAACCTGTAAAAGGTATGATGCCGATCTGTAAAATACGGGTTTGTACGATCTGAATCGAATTCACCGGCTTTTGGTGGATCAACTGCCCAAAGGGGTCATATTGGAGATTTAAAGGTTATATGATCCAAACTTAAAAAGTACAGCTTAGATATCTGAGAAAATTTAATAATGAGGAGTATTTATGAATAACGTATATAAACCTTGCGACTTGCTGAATAGAAGAAGCTACATTTCTCTGTTGTCATTTTTATTGATGACTTACATCTCATCCTATGCACAGTTCACCGACGGCGACGGCAGCGAAGCAAATCCGTATCAGGTGGCCACATTGGAGCAGCTTCAGGCCATCGGTGAGCAGGAGAATCTGGATAAGCATTTCATCCAGACGGCCGATATTGACGCGTCGGAGACTGCGGACTGGAACGATGGCGAAGGATTCGAGCCGATTGGATCACGCCAGGATGACCCCTTCACCGGAGTCTATGATGGACAGGGATATGTTATCACCAACCTGACTATCCATCGGGAGGAGGAAGACAATGTCGGTTTGTTTGGCGTGACAGGAGGCGATACAGCAGTCATTCAAAATGTGCACCTCGAACAGGCAAGTATCCACGGGAAAAATTATGTGGGTGCAATTGCAGGAAACACGGAGGGGGCGATCCTGACGGGTTCCGGAGCGTCCGGAAGCGTAGCCGGAGAACACGGTGTCGGTGGCCTGATCGGTGAAGGATGGTGCGAGGTTGATTCATCTTATGCCCATGTCGACGTGTCGGGTGATGAATTCGTCGGAGGGCTTGTGGGTGGATCTCAATACTGGATGATATCGGAATCTTTTGCCACAGGGAATGTAAACGGCAACCGCTATGTTGGTGGGCTATCGGCGTTTAACGGTTACATGATTGAGTCATCGTACGCATCCGGAGAGGTCACAGGTGAGAGCTATGTAGGTGGGTTAACGGGGTATAATGCTTCGAGTGTGACCGGTCAGCCGGCTGTGATTCGCCAGTCATTTGCCACCGGCCTGGTAACGGGCAATGAGGATACCGGCGGCTTGTATGGCCGTACAGCGGGATCAGTTTACGGCGGATACTGGGATATTGATACAAGCGGAAAATCCTCTTTCAAAGAGGGATTAGATGAGGCCTTGTGGGGCCCGATAGTCGATGAATCTAAAGGCCTGACCACCGATCAGATGACCGGTCCGGATGCCTTTATCCACATGTACAAACTTGATTTCGATAATATCTGGCAATTGACCGAGGGCTACCCGGTCTTGAAATGGCAGGACCCCGATAATGCCGTGGACCAGCCTCAGGTGTCGATCATCCGAGTCGATACCGCGAAGCATGATTTTGGCCAGGTTAGCACGGACCGTTCCGGCACCGGGGAAGTGGCCATCCGGAATACCGGAAATACCCTGTTGAGTGGTGAGGTGTATCTCGCCGGATCGGATTCCGGCCTGTTTGCCATTGACGATGAGCTTTCCACTTTTTCATTGGAAGCCGGCAGTAGGCAGGACGTGGCGATTGCCTTCCAACCGGAAAGCGCGCAAAGCTATGAGGCCGAAATGCACATCGTGCACGATGCCCCGAACCGCAGCGATACGCTGATCGTACCGCTCGTCGGAGAAGGTAAAGAGCCCACTTTTGCAATGCCTGATTCTGACCGGCCACAGAAGGTGGCGTTGTATCAGAATTACCCCAACCCGTTTAATCCGGTTACGGTGATTCGCTATGACTTACTGGAAGGTCGTCAAGTTTCGCTGGTTGTCTACGATGTGATGGGCCGCCGGGTGGCCACCC
>JARULB010000019.1 GCA_029688905.1 Balneolales bacterium ANBcel1
CACAGGTTTAACCTGCAGCGGCAACGCTGCACTCAGAGAATGCGGGAAGCATTCTCTCCAGCAGTGATTTTTTTAAAAGCAAGGCCGCTGTCAGGTTGAAACCGATTGTTAGTGGCCAAAAGTTAGAATCTTCTTGTACATATTAAGTATTGACTGGGTAATATCTTCTCTTACATCAGGGTAATTCATCGGAGCTGGCATAGGAGTTGATAACCAAGAATAAATAGTTGAGTCAATACCACGATGAAGCTTCTTAACTGTTAATGCACCTAGCATTTCAAGAGCAATAGCATTACACTGTTGTTCATATTGATTCTTCATAGGTATTGATAAAATCCGTTTACCAAGATGTAATGCTTCAGCTGGAGTTTCAAAACCAGCGGCTGTAATTACTCCTATTGAACTTGCCATACTAATTGCAAATTCATAATGATTGAATGGTTTTAAAGTTACGTTATTTATTTGTTTATTTTCTTTTATATCGCGGGTAAATAAATGCCATTCAACATCCTTCAGATTATTGAGTATAGGGATCCATTTTTTAAAATGATAAGCGGGGTGGTATACTGTAATATGGTTCATTAATGAAATATCAATATTATAAAATACTGGGTGTATTAATGGGGTAAATATATTGTAGTCATAATTATCAAAATGAATTCCAATATAATCATTACATGGAGAAAAATAAGAAAACAGAAATTCAGCAAATAAATTAGTTTTTTGAGGTCTAGGGGTTTTTTTAGACAGGAATGATGCTTGGTGGCCAACACTTATAGAAGGTATATCGTGTATATATGATGCCCAAGCTGTTACAGGCTCAAAATCACTTATTACTAAATCATAATTTGATATTGGAAAGTCATATATATCATATATGAACTTGAATGGCTTGAGTTTTATTAAGGTGTCAAAAATGTTTATTCCACCATTTTTTCCAAATGTAAATGAAAGACCTGTTGTAGCATAAATTGGCTTTTTAAATAGTGAGGCTTGATAGTTCATACCACTGATCAGGATATCTACATTAGCATATTTAGCAATGATAGGAATCAATGAATTTGCCTTAGAAATATGTCCATTACCAGTACCTTGTACACCATATAAAATTCGCATTATCTAGAGGTTGTATTTTTTATATACAATAAAAGATAAACTTCACTTCAAGCTTATAGTCGATGACATACTCAATGTTCGTAAAAACAAACCAATAAGTGAGATACCACATATAATACCGGATATGGTAGATGAATAAATACAAAAAGTAGTTAGATCAAAACCAATAAAACTTGCTTCTGGATCAACTACTTTGCCATCATATGTAAGCCAAAAAGTAGATATATATATAAATAATAATAGAATAACTAGTATAACACTTGGTGTTCTTAAAGCTTGATTATTACCCATTGCACCCCATGTCATCTCCCAATCAAAACCCTCAGTATTAAGTTTCTTTTCTAATTGAGACAAATAGAAACCTAGTGTGTTAATTCCAACCGTTATAAATGAAAGAAGAATTCCCACTAAAGCCACTAGTGTAGGCAAGAAGCCTATGAGATTTGTCATTTCAAAATTAATGGCATAAACAAGTATAGCTGCAAAAGCTGAAATGGAAGTGATTATTACCCGATTGAAAAATGATTCAAGTGATAATATCTCATTATGTCTAAGTTTGTAAGACTCTAAAATTAAACTTGTCTCATCCAATGAGGATACACTGTTATAAGATGGTAATTCTTTTTTTGAAAGTGATTTTTGTTTCTTACTTGAGCTAATAATGTGACGATCAGAGATTGATCGAATTGGAACGCCGAGATATACTTGATTCTCTATTCCAAGGAAATTTCTAGGAACCAAGGATTGAGCACCAACTACACAGTTGTTAGGTAAGATAGAACCTGGAAAAATGGATGCCGATTGACCTATTGTTACGTTATTTCCAATTATTATTCTTTTTCTTATTAAATAGTTTTTTTGAGCAATATGACCATTTAATTGAGAATCTCCTCCGATTATACAATTGTTTCCAATAGTTGTTAAATCAGGATCATTGATTCTTGTTGTCGTAATTATAGTTCCCTTTCCAATAGTTGCTCCCATTAGTTTATAATAAAAAATTATAAGAGGTGTTCCACGTATAAACTTTAAAAGAAAAAACTCTGAAAGGGAAAGGGTACAAGATAAATAAAAAAAGCTTATATTTTTAGGAGACAAGACATGCGTTCTACCTTCTCTTTTTCCCAAAAAAAAGAGTCTATATATAATTGCTAAAAATATAGGAAAAATGAATATAAATAAAATTGAACTAGCAAATACTAAAAATGATATTGTAAAATAGTAGCCTTTGTATTCTTCGAAAATAATAAGACCTATATTGTAAAGGTATATAGAAAGAGAAAGTGTAGATAAGCCTATTAGTATTATGATTGTAATAATAACTGAGCAAAGAGCATAATATATGATAATTTGTATTTTGTCAATTTCCATATTATAATAATATTATATATCTTGGAATATAAGAAAAGTTAGTTAAGTAACATCAATTATAAGTATTAATGGCCAC
>JARULB010000020.1 GCA_029688905.1 Balneolales bacterium ANBcel1
CCAGTTTCGATACCATCATGGACAATCTGATCGAAATGAAAGGTCTGGCTACCCAGGCGGCCAACGATTCCCTCGGCGGCACCGAGCGGGAATACATCGGTGAGCAAATCAAAGCATTGGGAAACGACATAAACGATATTGCCAACCAGACGGTCTTCCAGGACTTCCCCTTGTTGAGTGGGGGAAATGGTGGCCAAACCGATGGCCTTAGTCTTACTTTTCAGGTAGGGGAACGGGCATCCGACACCATTACAGTCGACCTGGCAGCGGTGAATATCAACCAGCTTTTTTCAGGCAGTAATGCTGCCGTGGATGGCACAACATCCTTTGCTACAAAGATAACGCATGCGGATGATTTTGGATTGGAGCCCGGGCAAACTATAACGGGGGGATACAGCACGCGTGGTACGGGAGGTGATGCCATAATTGTTGAATTTAGCGGTTTATCGGTGGAGCACGAAATTACTTCGGATGATTTATTTGACATGACAGTCACCATTAATGAAGAATTTATCAATCCGGAAATCGGAGGATGGGTGACCGGCGAACCCGGGGATTGGGGAATTGAGTGGTTTAATGGGCTTGATTCACCGGCATCAATAACGTTTACAGGTGATAATTATCCCGGGTACACCGTTCACATTGATCCGGCAACAACTGGTGGCGGTAGTGTTAAGCAAGGTGGCGAACTTGACTTTACCGGATGGGATGCTGAAGGATACCGTTCTTTTATTACCGACATTGACAGCGCGATCGACGGCATGTCCGAGCGTGTGAACGACATCGGTATCGCCCAGTCGTCGCTGAGTGTGCGCGAAGTGACCCTTTCGCAGGGCATCAGCGCCAACCAGTCTGCGGTAAGCCGGATCATGGACACCGACTTTGCCAAAGAGCAGAGCGAGTCCGTGCGACTGCAGATTCTGCAGCAGACAGCGACTTCGGCCCTGGCACAAGCCAATATGGGTCCGCAGTCCGTGCTCGGATTCCTCGGATAATCCGACGGATCCAGAAAGCAACTCATTCCTGCCGGCACTGTTATCTCCTGCCGGCGGCCTTCGAAAGCCGGGTGTCACTGCGAAATCCGGCTTTTTTTTTAACCGTACGGGGACAGATCACAATAATCGGCAAAGAAACACCGGTGCTTTTCATCGGCCTTCCATCATTGGACCGGGGTACTGGCCTGGGCTCATTCGACAGCCCCTGAATAATCAAAGTTTTTCTTAAGTACAGAAAAACCGGCACGATAATCTAAACATCTACTGGGAACATGCACACCGATTTTTCCATCTCAACCAACCAAAAGGTAAAAAAACATGTCAAGCTTTGGTGATCTTAACAGAGTGAATACCAATATTCAGTCGTTGGATTCACAGCTTTCGCTGAACCGCATCAACCGCGGTTTGGCCGAAAACCAGCTGCGTATGTCGACCGGTTTGCGGATTAACCGCGCCGAAGACGATGCCGCCGGCTACTCAATTGCAACCAAATTGAACAGCCGTGTCGCGGGCCTGGACCAGGCCCTGCAAAACGTGGGTGACGCGAAGTCCGTTCTGGACATTGCCGAATCCAGTTTCGATACCATCATGGACAGCCTGATCGAAATGAAAGGCCTGGCTACCCAGGCGGCCAACGATACCCTCGGAGACACCGAGCGGGGCTACATTGGCGAGCAGATCAAGGCCCTGGGTAACGATATCAACGAAATCGCCAACCAGACCGTCTTCCAGGACTTCGACCTGCTTAACGGCCAGGCCGGACTTACCGGTTCCAATGCGTTTTCCGGTTCACTGACCCTCACCTTCCAGGTGGGTGAACGTGCTGATGATACGCTCGAAACGAAAATATCCGCCGTAAATGTGAATCAACTCTTTGACCTCGACAGTCTGGACAATACGCCTGCGAACATCTCCGTGAGCACAGGCGGTGCTCCCGGCCAGCAAGGTGAGCTTGTCTTCACCAACGGTGGTACTGCGGCTACCTCCGTCGATTTCCGTGAACTGATTGCCGGAATTGACAACGCGATCGACAGCATGTCCGAGCGAGTCAACGATATCGGTATCGCCCAGTCGTCGCTGAGTGTGCGTGAAGTGACCCTTTCTCAGGGCATCAGCGCCAACCAGTCTGCGGTAAGCCGGATC
>JARULB010000021.1 GCA_029688905.1 Balneolales bacterium ANBcel1
CTTGTTGAAAGCGATTAACGGCACGAGCAAAAGCGCCCCGGGCATATGAAGCGCGATTTGCCAGGCCCATAGGCACCGGCGAGATCCCATCAGACAAGCAGGCCCGCCGTGGCTCTCGGGAAAAACGAAGCCAAAGCCGCCGGGCAGCCATGGCGAACAGGCACCAGCGAAGTAGAAGCAACTGTGGGCAAAAGCAACCAGCCGGGAAAGACTTGCCCGACCCGAGCAACGCTATGGCCGGCCATCGGTTCGTAGCAGGATTTTCGGCATACAGAGCCGGCTTCACTGCAATCAGGCAATACCCGGATAAGAGGCACCACTGGGCGAGGTCGCGATATGTTCTGCCGGCAGACAAATAGGGCAGAGGCGCGCTGCCACACCGGTGAGTGTTGTTGGACACAAAGAGCGGGCCCGCTGTAAAAGCAGATACGTTGGATGCGATGTTGGCCTGGCCGTAGGTCATGGAAACAGAAACTTTGCAGAAGCGCCATGGGGCGCTCACCGATAACGAATCATATGAACACTGTTAAAAGCACTCCAAGCCCTGGGCATGAAAGCGGTGAGTACGGGAGAAGCAGTAAATCCAAAACTATTATACCAAACGAGACGCCGCCGGCGCACTATAACGTTCACGCGCATAACCGACGTGGGCGCATACGATCAATATAGGGCAAATATGGCCCACACGTACGGTTGATGCGCGCTGTTATTGCGAAAGGTACGGCACGATTGAAAGGCGCTCTGAACCTTTCCAAACCCGGCAGAAAACCCATCCTGCGAGCTTGATTGCGCCGCCGGCGACGCCGAACCCGAACCGGGAGTTTCTCGGCCGAAGCCGATGATTATGCGCAGCCATGAAAATGTTTGCTGAAAGCGATTAACGGCACGAGCAAAAGCGCCCCGGGCATATGAAGCGCGATTTGCCAGGCCCATAGGCACCGGCGAGATCCCATCAGACCGGCAGGCCCGCCGTGGCGCTCGGGAAAAACGAAGCCAAAGCCGCCGGGCAGCCATGGCGAACAGGCACCATCGAAGTAGAAGCAACTGTGGGCAAAAGCAACCGGCCGGGAAAGACTTGCCCGACCCGAGCAACGCTATGGCCGGCCATCGGTTCGCAGCAGGATGATCGGCATACAGAGCCGGCTTCACTGCAATCAGGCAATACCCGGCTAAGAGGCACCTTTGGGCGAGACCGCGAGATGCTCTGGCGGCAGACAAATAGGGCAGAGGCGAGCTGCCACACCGATGAGTGTTGTTGGACATTAAGAGCGGGCCCGCTGTAAAAGCAGATACGCTGGTTGCGATGTTGGCCTGGCCGTAGATCACGAGAATTGAAACTTTGCAAAAGCGCCATGGGGCGCTCACCGATAACGAATCATATGAACACTGTTAGAAGCACTCCAAGCCCCGGGCATGAAAGCGGTGAGTACGGAAGAAGCAGTAAACCCAAAAACCATTATACTAAACGAGACGCCGCCGGCGCACTATAACGGTCCCGCGCATAACCGACGTGGACGCCCGGTTTTTTATTAAGGAACAGATACGCTCCACACGCTCGGTTGATGCGCGCTGTTATTGCGACAGATGATGCAAGGTTGAAAGGCGCTCTGAACCTTGTCAAACCCGGCAGAAAACCCATCCTGCGAGCTTGATTGCGCCGCCGGCGACGCCGAACCCGGAGTAGGGGAGGCCGTACCGAAGCCGTTGATTGTTGCCAGCCATGTAGATTTTCGCTGAAAGCGATTAGCGGCACGCGCAAAAGCGCCCCGGGTATATGATGCGAGGTTTGCCAGGCCCATAGGCAAAAGCGCGATCCCATCAGACAAGCAGGCCCGCCGTGGTTCTGGAGACAATCGCAGTAAAAGCCTCCGGGCAGCCATGGTTATATGAGAAGAATATTGCAAAAGCACCGCTTTGCAGAAGCGGGAAGCGATGAAAAACCTGCCAGACTCGAC
>JARULB010000022.1 GCA_029688905.1 Balneolales bacterium ANBcel1
GGGCCGAAGTCGCTGTCTGCTGCAGAATTTGCAGCCTTACGGACTCGCTCTGCTCTTTGGCAAAGTCGGTGTCCATGATTCGGCTTACCGCAGACTGGTTGGCGCTGATGGACTGTGACAGCGTCACTTCACGTACCGTAAGTGAAGACTGGGCGATACCGATGTCGTTCACACGCTCGGACATGCCGTCGATCGCGCTGTCGATCGCGCTGATGAAGGCACGGAAGTCGGCCGAAGTGGCATCGTCGTGGAAGGACAATGCGCCCTGTCCAGAGCCGCCGGCTACGGTAGCGGTGATACCGGCACCATCCGCAACACCGCCGCCGCCACTGGTAGCGGCACCAAGGTTGACGGATGCTCCCGAAGTTTCTCCGGCAAACAGCTGACCAACGTTCACTGCGGAAATATTGGTTACCAGCGTGTCATCAGCACGTTCACCGACCTGGAAAGTCAGAGTCAGCGCACCGGTGTTGCCGGCACCGTTAAGCAGGTCGAAGTCCTGGAAGACGGTCTGATTTGCGATTTCGTTGATATCGTCACCCAACGCTTTGATCTGATCACCTATATAGCCACGCTCGGTATCGCCGAGAGTGTCATTGGCCGCCTGGGTAGCCAGACCTTTCATCTCGATCAGGTTGTCCATGATGGTATCGAAACTGGATTCGGCAATGTCCAGAACGGACTTCGCGTCACCCACATTTTGCAGAGCCTGACTCAGGCCCTCGACCCGGCTGTTCAATTTGGTTGCAATTGAGTAGCCGGCAGCGTCGTCTTCGGCGCGGTTGATCCGCAAACCGGTCGACATTCTGAGCTGATTGTCCGCCATATCGCGGTTAATGCGATTCAGCGAAAGTTGAGAATCCAACGACTGAATGTTGGTATTCACTCTGTTAAGATCACCAAAGCTTGACATATTATTTCTTATTTGTTGATGGTTTTACGTAAAAAGCGTTTAGCCTTCGTAATGCAATTACCTGAATTATCGAGCCGCTTTTTCCGTACTTAAGAAAAAAGTGAGCCGGTATTTTCGATTGTGACTAAGTGTGGCAAGTCATAGAAAAGTATTGCAGGGCAATAGTTTGGGGTGGGGGTTTTAGTCAAGAAAGGAATGACGGGACGGTTGTTCAAAGAGTTTCGAAGTATGAATGAGAGGGTGTTTGGCTCGGCGTCTCAATTGTGTCCGGTTAAAAAAAAGCCGGATGTCGCAGTGACACCCGGCTTTTGAAGGCCGCCGGCAGGAGATAATGTTGCCGGCAGGAAAGAGTTGCTGTCTGGATCCGTCGGATTATCCGAGGAACCCGAGCACGGACTGCGGACCCATATTGGCTTGTGCCAGGGCCGAAGTCGCTGTCTGCTGCAGAATTTGCAGTCGCACAGACTCACTCTGCTCTTTGGCAAAGTCGGTGTCCATGATCCGGCTTACCGCAGACTGGTTGGCGCTGATGCCCTGAGAAAGAGTCACTTCGCGCACACTCAGTGATGACTGGGCGATACCGATGTCGTTCACACGCCGGGCCATGGCGTCAATCGCGCTGTCGATCTCGGTAATGAAAGAGCGAAAGTCACCGGCGTTCCAGGCACCTTTTTCACCCGAGCCGCCCTGTGTAAAAGAGAGTTCGCCGGCGGGTGCTGAGCCGCTCGCCATGGAAAGATGAAAAGAATCGTATCCGGCCGCAATAGTTTCTTCCACAAGAACAGTACTGCCACTG
>JARULB010000023.1 GCA_029688905.1 Balneolales bacterium ANBcel1
ACTCAACTTTCGGAGTTCATACTAATCCCTTCCTGTTCATTAGGAAAGGCTTGTAACCATGGATGAGTCTGGTAAAACCTGCCTACCAGCTCAATAACCTGCACTAACAAATACCCTTGGCCTTGACGTGCAATCAACTGCAGTACTTCCAGCAAGACCAGCTGAATGCACACATGGACGGTCAGCATCTGTAGTTCTCGGACATAGGCTTGAAATAACCCCGGTATCGTCCGCTCATCGCTGCACTGCCGCCGGTAATACTCCAACATCATATAACGCAGTAAAACGATACTTGTGTGAGCAATCTGGGCGGCATAGCTGCGAACCTGAAACTCACGGGCCAGTCCGAGCTGTTGCTTGGTTTGCTTGAAAAAGACCTCTATGGCCCAGCGTTTGGCATAAATGCGGCAGATTCTCTCCGGGGTAAGCGAGGTATCGGTGCTGGCCAGTGCCAGCCATTGCTCGGGATTGCGCCGGTCGCACAGGAATACGATGCGCACCCTGGGTCCGCTGAGCATATCCACAACTATCGAACCAAGGATCTGGTGCTCATTTGATTTTTTGGAGCGCTTGCGCCCAGCCACCTTCTCATATAGCCCTTTGAGCTGATAAATACGCTTGCCATGGCGAAAGCTGATTTTCCCGGAGTTCTTCAACATACAAACCACCGGCAGGCGCTGGCTGAGCTTATGCAACAGACCTGCATGTGCAAACCAGCTGTCAAAGACCAGGTAGTCCGCCGGTACAGTGGCTTTCAAGGCCCGGTCCAGCATATTCAGTGCCTGGTCGGTTGCTTTGCTGGTAGCCGCCACGCACCGCCGACCCAAATGAGTTCTCAGATCCACCTCGGGTTGTTCTCCCAATCGTTTGTTGGTATCACTGTTGGTGAGCAATTCAAAGTCCACAGGCACCAGGCTGTGTCCATCACTCCATGCCATGGTCAACATGCGATAGCCCCGATACCAGCTATGACTGCTATGATCATATTGGCGTCCCAGATATTCCACTTTCTTACTGCGATCGCGTTTATACGGACTGTCATCGACAATCAGAACCCGGTCTTGCGAGGTCGAAGTCAGTGGTTGGAGCTCTTCTATTAGCCGTAGTGAGACCATCAAGACTAACATTCTCCAGTTATAGGTGGTTTGCCCCAGAAAGTCATAAAATGTGCTTCGATGGGGAAGGCCATCTGAGGCCCGTTGAAGTTGATAGACGCGTAAATCGGAAAATGGCAGAACAAGGAGTAACTGCAGCAACCACCCCGCCGCAATGCCGGACCGTTTTTTTATTCCGGCCTGACGAAGCGTCTTGCCCGGACAAAATTGCTTGACCCATGCCGAAAGCCAGGTGATGTTTTTGATCGTACATATTTGTAACTTGGTATCCATGAGAATAAGTTCTAACTGGTTGTATTCTAATTGTTTAGAGCACTTTTAAAATACAAAAACCAGAGGACTTATTCTCTTTTATTTTATTGATTTACATGAAGTTACCGCTTTATTTAACTGTTGTTCTGAACTCCGAAAGTTGAG